>NZ_PEGG01000215.1 GCF_002737765.1 Caulobacter sp. B11
CGTTCAGCGAGGCGTCGGGGCCCGACAGCCGGCGGTTCATCGAGATGACCTCGCTGTCCAGCACGCCGAGCTTGGTGGCGATGGCGCTGACCTGGTCGGGACGCAGGTCGCCGTCCTGGAAGGCCTCGATCTGGCTCTTGGCCTTGCGCAGGTTGAAGAACAGCTTCTTCTGGGCGGCGGTCGTGCCCATCTTCACCAGCGACCACGAGCGCAGGATATATTCCTGGATCGAGGCGCGGATCCACCACATGGCATAGGTGGCCAAGCGGAAACCCTTGTCGGGCTCGAACTTCTTGACCGCCTGCATCAGGCCGACATTGCCTTCGGAGATCACTTCGCCGATCGGCAGGCCATAGCCGCGATAACCCATGGCGATCTTGGCCACCAGGCGCAGGTGACTGGTGACCATCTTGTGGGCGGCTTCGGAATCCTGATGCTCTTTCCAGCGCTGGGCGAGCATGAACTCCTCGTCCTTGGGGAGCATCGGAAACTTGCGGATTTCGGTCAGATAACGTGACAGGCCGCCGTCCGGCGACATCACCGAGAGTGAATTCACGGCCATAGACAATCCCCTTGGCTCAACGGACCCGCACGCGGGCCGCGCGCCATCATCCCCTTAGAACGGATCAGATAGGAAGGCGTTGCTGTGAAGGTAAGGCCGATAACACAATTGTAATGTCCGACCGGCGCGGTGGACATTGCCAGCCCTTGCGCTTGTCGCCGATCCTGGCCAAGTCAGGCCCAGCTTGACCCACCCGGAGCCCGCCATGACCCGCTTCCTTATTCGCGCGCTGTTCGCCGCGCTCGGCCTGTGGCTGGCGGCGGAAATCGTCCCCGGCATCGCCTTCAGCGGCTGGACGAGCCTGCTGGCCGCCGCGATCCTGCTGGGCATGGTCAATGCGGTGGTTCGGCCGGTGGTCTTTGTCCTGACCCTGCCCCTCACCCTGGCGACGCTGGGTCTGTTCCTGTTCGTGGTCAACGCCGCCATGCTCGGCCTGGTTGGCCTGTTCCTCAAGGGCTTCACGGTCGACGGCCTGTGGGCCGGCGTGTTCGGGGCGATCGTGGTCGGGGTGGTCAGCTGGTTCGGCCACCTGCTGATCGGCGATGGCCGGGCGGCCGACTAGAGCGGGCAGCGGTCAGTCGGCGGACTTGGCGGCCTTGCGCGGGTCGGCCTTGGGGGCCGGGGCCAGGCGCATAACCTCGGCCTGATAGCGTTCGTCATCGCCGGCCGCCGCGAAGGGCAGGGCGTCGGCCAGGGCGTCGAGCATGGGGTCCAGCCACTGGTGCTCGGCCTTGTGAAAGTCGCCCAGCACATAGTGCATGACCATGTCCTTGTCGCCCGGATGGCCCACGCCGATCCGGCCGCGACGAAAGGTGTCGCCCACCTGGCTGGTGATCGAGCGCACGCCGTTATTACCCGCCGCCCCGCCGCCGGCCTTCATGCGGAAGCGCCCGGGGGCCATGTCGATCTCGTCATGGAAGACGATCACGTCGGTCGGCTTGAGTTTGAAGAACTTCATCGCCTCGCCGACGGCGCGGCCGCTCTCGTTGTAATAGGTCTTGGGCTTGAGCAACAGCAGCTTGACCGGCCCGGCCGGGGTCTCGACCAGCCCGTCACAGGCCAGGCCCTGGAAGCGCGCGCGCCACGGTCCGGTCGACCATTTGCGGGCCAGGGCGTCGAGCGCCATGAACCCGACATTGTGCCGGTTCTTTTCGTACTTCGCCTCGGGATTGCCGAGACCGGCGAGGATCAGCATGGCGGTGGTCCTGAAGGTGGCGCCGGCTCAAGGCGCAAATGCAAAACGGGCGGGCCCGAAAGCCCGCCCGTTCCATGGTCGATCGGAGATCCGACCCGAAAGCCTTAGGCGACGGTCGTGTCGCCGTCGTCCGATTGAGCGGCGGCCGAGGCCTTCAGGTTGGCGATGACGAAATCGCGCTCCTGGGCGGGACGCACGCCTTCCGGCAGCTTCACTTCCGAGATGCGGATGGTGTCGCCGATGTCGTGGGCGGCCAGATCGATGACCAGTTCTTCAGGGATGGAGTCGGCCGGGCAGGCCAGCTCGACGGTGTGACGGACGATCTCCAGCGAGCCGCCCTTCTTCATGCCGACCGAAATGTCGTGGTTCTTGAAGTGCACGGGAACCTGGATCTTGATCAGCTGATGCTCGCTGACGCGGAAGAGGTCGAAGTGGATCGGCTCGTCGGTGACCGGGTGGAACTGGATCGCCTTGGCGATGACCGACTGCTTTTCCTCGCCGTACTGCAGGGTCACCAGGTGGCCCAGCAGCTTGCCGGTGTGCAGCGACTTGCGGAATTCGTTGGCCTTGACCGAGATGCTCACGGGATCCTTGTCGGCGCCGTAGAGGATGCCCGGGATCTTGCCGGCGCGGCGGGTTTCGCGAGCGCCGCCGGTGCCGGCGCGGGTGCGAACTTCAACGTTCAAAATGATGTCGGACATGATGTGTCTCTCTGGAGAGCCGGTGCTCTCGAAATGTGAAATCGCCGCACAGGACTGAAGTGCCCCGCTCGGTCGACTGTTTTTTGGGTCGCGCTAATTACACAGAACGGCCGGCCGATGCAACGGCCGGCCGTTCCTGATCCTGCGTCGCGCCTAGTTGCGCTTGGCGGCCTTTTTGGCGGCGGCGAGCTTGGCGGCTCTGGAATTGGATCCGGCGCCGCCGTCGATGATCGAGGTCTTGACCGGCAGGACGCGCGGCGGCGGCGGCGGGGGTTCGGCCGGCATCGGCGCGCCGGAAGCCTTAATCACGCACTGACCGGTGTCGATCAGGATGTGCTGGCCCAGGCAGAACACGTCCTCGTAGTGCGGCTTGGCCACCGCCAGGCACTGGTAGAGGTTCAGCTTGCCCATGTTGACGCAGCTGGCGCTGGCCGGCTCGGCCATGATCGCCTCGACATTGGCGAGGTTGTCGTCACCGGCCGCGCCCAGGGCGGCCAGGGCGGCGACGGCCATGCCGCGGATCACCAGGGGCTTGTAGGGCGCCTCGGCGGCCCGTGGCGCCAGGGCCAGCGGCGCGCCGCCCATCGAGGCCTGCTGCAGCAGGGCGACATCGGCTGACTCGGCCAGAAGCGGCGTGGCGGACATGGTCTTGGCATAGGCCAGGCGCACGTCGCGATCCGGCACCGAGGCCTTGGACCAGTTGGCGCGCTGCACGTCATAGGCGGCCTGCTTCACGCGCTTGCCGGCTTGATAGACCTTCAGGCCGTCGGACCCGAGGGTGTCGATGATCAGGCCGGCGGCGGCGGCGCTGTCGGACCCTTTGAAGGCCACGACATAGGCGGGATCGGCATAGATCTGGGCGATGACCTGCCGGCGCTGGTCGGGATCGGCCGCGAAGGCCCGCGCCGAGGCGACGAAGGTCGGATCCTGCAAGGCCAGCACGGCGGCATAGGCCATGGCGCCCGAGAGGAACTGCTTGGGCTCGTAAGCGACCCCGACCTTCAGCGAGTCGGCGATCTGCTGGCCGTCGGTGAAGTCGGGCGTAATGGCGCCGGCGCGCTGCATATAGCCCCGGAAGGCGCTGGCCTTGACGACGATCGACTCCGACAGGGTGATCGGCGGCGGGGCCGGCGGGGCGATCACGACGGGCGGCGGCGGCGGCGGCGGCGGGGTGCTGCAGCTGGCCAGGAAGGTGGCGGCGGCGAGGCCGATCGCCGTCAGCGCGGCGCGCGGACGCAGGTGGGCGGGCATCGGCGAGAACTTCCCCATGAGACTGTATGCGCCACTATCATTGGCGATGGGCAAGAATGTGACAGCCATCCCGTTAACCGCGCCTTGACGAGCCTGGCCGTAAGCGCCGGAGTCTGCCGTCAATCGAACAGCTTGGAGACCGACTCTTCGTTGGCGATCCGGCGGATGGCCTCGCCGATCAGCGGCGCGCAGGACACGTAGCGGATCTTGGCGCAGGCCTTGACCGGGTCTGAGGCCTCGATGGAATCGGTGACCACCAGTTCCGTCAGCACCGAATTGGCGACCCGATCCGCGGCCGCGCCCGACAGCACGCCGTGGGTGACATAGGCGCTGACCGAGATCGCGCCCTGGGCCACCAGGGCGGCGGCCGCGTTGCACAGGGTGCCGGCCGAGTCGGCGATGTCGTCGAACAGGATGCAGCGGCGGCCCGAGACGTCGCCGATGATGTTCATCACCTCGCTCTGGCCGGGGCCCGAGCGGCGCTTGTCGACGATGGCCAGGTCGGCGTCGTTGAGGCGCTTGGCCAAGGCGCGGGCCCGAACCACGCCGCCGACGTCGGGCGAGACGATCATCAGGTCGTCGCCCAGCGGGTACTTGCCGCGGATGTCCTCGGCCAGCAGGCGCGAGGGCAGGTTGTCGGTGGGAATGTCGAAGAAGCCCTGGATCTGGCCGGCGTGCAGATCCATCGTCAGGACGCGGTCGGCGCCCGAGCGGGTGATCAGATTGGCCACCAGCTTGGCCGAGATCGGCGTGCGGCCGCCGGTCTTCCGATCCTGGCGGGCATAGCCGAAATAGGGGAGGACGGCGGTGATCCGCTTGCCCGACGC
>NZ_PEGG01000216.1 GCF_002737765.1 Caulobacter sp. B11
TCCGGATCACCGGGGCGGGCGTTTTCGTTCGGGCTCAGCCGGCCCCATCGCCACGGCGATGTGATAGGTCGCGAACGAGGCCAGATAGGCCAGGCTGGTCATGTAGGGAACATCACCGCCGGCCAGGCCCAGCCATTGGTCTCGCGCTTGACCCACGCCGAGGGTCGCCGCGCACTGCGGGGGAAGATGTACCAGACCAGGAAGGACAGGGCGCTGGCCAGCGACCACTTGCCCGCCAGCACCGAGCCCAGGGCCGTCGACGAGTCTCGGCGTCGGCGACGGCATTAGACCGTCCCAAGGGCGGCGGACCGCCACCTCGCGCGCCGCGAAGCCGCGGGATCAGGGCGACCGTCATCTGCCAGTTGAACCCGATCGGGGCCAATCACCGGGGCGATGAAATGGCCGATCCGTCCGGCGAAGCTGTAGTCGATCGATCGCGGCCCTGTCGCCCCCTCCGGCGGATAGGGGAAGGTCGACAGCACCCAGACCAGCACCATCAGCGGCAGGATGATGCGACCGGCCCGGGTCAGGAAGATCCGCGCCCGGGTCCACAAATTCATCAGCACATTGCGCGGCTCGGGCCAGCGATAGGTCGGCAGCTCCATCATGAAGGGCTCGACCGCGCCGCGCCAGAACACCCGGCGGATGACCAGCGACACCAGCAGGGCGCTGACGATGCCGGCGGAATAGAGGCCAAACATCACCAGCCCTTGCAGGGACAGGCCGCCCCACACCGTCTTGGCCGGGATGAAGGCGCCGATGATCAGGGTATAGACCGGGATCCGCGCCGAGCAGGTCATCAGCGGGGCCACCAGGATCGTCGTCAGGCGGTCATGCTTGTTGTCGATCACCCGCGTGGCCATCACCCCGGGGATGGCGCAGGCGAAGCTGGACAGCAGGGGAATGAAGGCCCGGCCATGCAGGCCGGCCCCGCCCATGATCTTGTCCATCAGAAAGGCCGCGCGGGTCATGTAGCCGCTGTCTTCGAGCAGCAGGATGAAGAAGAACAGGATGACGATCTGCGGCAGGAAGACCAGCACGCTGCCCACCCCGGCGATCACCCCGTCGGTGACCAGGCTCTGCAGCAGGCCGTCGGGCAGGACGGCGGCGGCGAGGTCGCCGACCGCGGCGAAGGCGATCTCGATCAGGTCCATGGCCGGCGTCGCCCAGGTGAACACCGCCTGGAACATGACGAACAGAAGCAGGCCCAGGATCAGCAGGCCGCCGACCGGATTGAGCAACACGGCGTCGATCTTGCCGGTAATGGTGTCGGGCCGTTCGGGCGGCTTGACGCAGGCCTTGACGATCCGCTGCGCCTCGCCGTGGGCGGCGCGGATCTCGGCGGCGGTCGGTTCGCGCCAGACGCTGCCATGCTCGCCCTCGCGGCTCAGGGCCAGGGCCTCGACCTGAGCCATCAGTTCGTCGAGACCGCGCTTGCGGGTGGCGACGGTGGTGACGATCGGCGCGCCGATCTCGGCCGACAGGCGCTCCAGATCGATCCGCAGGCCCTGGCGCTGGGCGATGTCGTACATATTCAGAGCCAGCACAAAGGGCCGGCCGACCTGCTTGAGCTCGAGCACGAGCCGCAGCACCAGCCGCAGATTGGTGGCGTCGGCGACGCAGACCAGGACATCGGGAACGATCTCGCCGGCCAGCCGCCCCAGAACCGCGTCGCGGGTCACGGCCTCGTCCGGGCTGCGGGCGCGCAGGCTGTAGGTGCCTGGAAGATCCAGCAGGTGGGCGCCATGACCGCTCGGCAGGGTGATCACCCCCTCCTTGCGCTCGACCGTGACCCCGGCGTAGTTGGCGACCTTCTGGCGGCTGCCGGTCAGGGCGTTGAACAGGGCGGTCTTGCCGGAATTGGGATTGCCGACCAGGGCGATGCGGGTCGGCGGCGCGGCGGCCTCGGTCAAGACGGAGCCTCGTCGAATCTTACCGTCACGGCCCCGGCCTCGCGGCGACGCAGGGCGACCCGCATGTCATCGACGCGCACCGCGATCGGATCGGCGCCGAACAGGCCCTCGTGCAGAACCTCGACCCGCGCGCCTTCGACAAAGCCCATCTCGAGCAAACGGCGCTCGAGTTCCGCCATGTCGATGGCCTCGGGCGCGCCGGTGTCGCCGCCCACCCGCACGATGACGCCGCGCTCGCCCTTGACCGCCTGGCCCAGGGCGCGCTCAGACGACCGGAGCGGGGGCGCCGGGGTAGACTCGGTCGGGAAAGCCAAAACGTCGGACATCGTCGCCCCGGTAAAACTTGCGAACGATTATCAGCCTGACGCCGCCCTGTCGATGCAGGCCTGCACGTAAGGGCGTTTTGCGCATCAAGGGCGCGGCGTAATGGCCCAGCGGCGTTAATCTATTCGACTCGGACCGCCGCGGGAGACGATAGTTGACCCTAACGATTCGTATTTGGATGCGAAGATGCGACGACTGAAACTGGCGCTCTTGACCGGCGCCTATCTCTGTCTGGCCTTGATCGTCTCCCTGATGCTGTGGCGCACGGGAGCGGCTCCGGCTGTCGGTCTGTCGGCCTTCATCGCCACCCTGGGTCTTTGCTTCGCCTTCCACGGCATCATCGCCGGCGTTTTCGACAGCGCCCAACTGCGCCTCGATCTCGAGACCGTCCGCGAGGCCCACGCCATTCTGCTGGAACAGATCGAGAAGATCGACGGCCGCATGACCACCCTGGTCGAGAGCGTCGCCGAGGACGCCCAGAAGCGCTCGGCCGCCCTGACCAGCGAGGTCCACCAGCTGGAAGACGTCGTCCAGCGGATGAGCGAGCGCCTGGAACATCAGCTGACCTACCAGGTCGCCGCCGCCCGCAGCGAGACGCGGGACCGCTCGCCCCAGTCCACCGCGCTTCTGGAAGTGGTGCAAGACGCCCTGGCCGAGAACCGCGTCGACCTCTACCTGCAGCCGGTCGTCAGCCTGCCCCAGCGCCGCACGGTGTTCTACGAAAGCTTCTCGCGCCTGCGCGACGAGACCGGCCGCATCATGATGCCGGCCGAGTATCTGGCCGTGGCCGAGCCCTCGGGCCTGACCGCCGCCATCGACAACCTGCTGCTGTTCCGCTGCGTGCAGATCGTCCGCCGGCTGGCCAAGCAGGACCGCAAGGTCGGGATCTTCTGCAACATCTCGCTGGCCAGCCTGGCCGACGAGCAGTTCTTCGGCCAGTTCCTCGAGTTCCTGCAGGCCAACAAGGACCTGTCGGGCGCCCTGATCTTCGAACTGGGCCAGGCCGCCTTCGACAACCGCGGTCCGGTCGAGGCCCGCCACATGGCGCGTCTGGCCAGCCTGGGCTTCCGCTTCAGCCTCGACAAGGTCAATGACCTGGACCTGGACTTCCAGGACCTGGCCCGCGCCGACGTCAAGTTCCTGAAGATCGGCGCCCAGCTGATGCTGGAGCAGCTGGAGGAGCAGGACGGCAAGCTGGTCATCGCCTCCCTGCCCGACCTGAACGCCGCCGACTTCGCCGGCCTGACCCGTCGCTACGGCATCGAGGTGATCGCCGAGAAGGTCGAGCACGAGCGTCAGATCGTCGACATCCTCGAGCTCGACATCGGCTACGGCCAGGGCCACCTGTTCGGCGAGCCCCGCGCCGTCCGCGACGCCGTCCAGGCCGAGGCCGACCCGCCGGTCGACTTCATGCGCGGCGCCCTGCGCCGGCGGGCCGGGCGGTAGGGCGTCTACTCGGACCCTCGGCGATATGGTAGGCTGACCCCATGTCGAAGGCTGAGCCCTCCTTGTTCGACGAGACAGACGCCGCTGAAGCGGCCGCCGATGAGCGCGCTGAAGCCGATATCGCCGCCGGTCGAGTCGTGAGCCACAAGGCGATGAAGCGCTGGCTGTTGTCGTGGGGAACGCCCAACGAAGGCGCCCCGCCAAAGTGCGGCGAGTAGTCTGGACCGACGAAGCGCGCTCCAACCTGGCCGCCATTCGCGGTTACATCACCGAATTCAGCCCATTGGCCGCCCAACGTTTTGCGATGAAACTGGTCAGAACGGCCGAAAGCCTCGCCGAAAATCCGGGCCGCAGTAGACCTGTCGGACGACAACATCGCGAACTGGCGATCATCCGCCCCTATCTTGTCCGCTATCGGATCGAGGGAGACACGGTTTTCATCCTGCGCATTCGTCACGCGGCGCGAATACCGTCTTGACGGTTGCCGCCGTCAGGGACGGCGGCGAGGCCTGCCTCACCCCAGCGGCGAGACCCCGAACATCCAGCGGTGGGCGAACAGCAGGAAGAGCACATAAAGCCCGGCGCCGAACACCACGGCGATCACGTCGCTGACCACCGAGCCGCGCGGCGGCGGCGGGTCGCCGCGCAGGCTGACCGACACCAGATCAACCGCCGCATAGGCCAGAAAGGCCCGAACAGGATCACCGACGCCAGGTCGCCATTGGCCATCAGATGGGCGAAGGCCCACAGGACGACC
>NZ_PEGG01000217.1 GCF_002737765.1 Caulobacter sp. B11
GCAACAGATAGAGGTCGCCGAAAGCCGGCGCGGCGCTGGAGGCATGGAAGCCGCCGCCCCAGCGAATCGGTTCGCGGGTCGCCAGGGTCTTGCAGAGGTTGGAATTGAACTGCACCCAAACCCGCTGATCGAGGATCGGCCGCGAGGGGTCGATCGGCGGTTCGGCCAACACATCATGGATGACGTCCAGGCCGATCGCCGTATGGGCCGGGGCGTCGGTCCGCGCGAAATAGTCCAGCAGACCATCATAGCGGGCCGGATCGGGAAGCAGGAACTCATCGCAATCGGTGTAGAGCACGACGTCATAATGCTCGAGCATGGCCGTGGTCAGGCTGGAAATCGTGCGGGCCCGCGCCCGGTCGTCAAAGACGCTGCGCGGGGTCCTCAGGATGCTTTGATCGGTGATCCCCTCCAGCCGATCGGAGCCATGGTCGACGACGATGCAGTTCTGGCCGCCCAGGTGCCGGCCGTAATAGGCCAGCCAGAGCGGCAGGTTGAAGTGCTCGTTATAGACATTGGTGATCGCGCAGACCTTCAAGGCCCCGGCCCTCACCATCGTCGAAACCCGGCCACCCGCTGGGCGAAGGCGGCGTGGCTCTCGATGTCGTCGGTGACCGCCGGCGCGAGGCTGGCGGCTTCCAGCAGGTGGCGCTGGGCGGCCTTGTAGCGATCGGTGCGGGCGTATTTGACGACGTCGAGGATCATCAGGCGCAGCAGCAGGATGGCGGCCAGCGGATGGCGGCCCTCCAGGGCGCGGGCGGCGGGTTCAAGGACATCGGCGCGATCGCCGTGCAGCGCCGCGCCGCGGGTCGCCACCAGCAGGGCGGCCGACTCCAGGGCCGGCCAGGCGATGAAGAAGCTTAAGGCGGCATGGGGGTCGGGATAGGTCAGGGCCAGGGCCATGGCCCGGTCCTCGGCCTCGACATCGTCGAAATCGGCCAGCCGCTTGAGATAGTCGCGCAGGCGCGGCGCGGACAGGCCGGTCTCGAAGCTCGCCCAGCGCGCGGCCTGGGCGGCGTCGGTCTCGCCCCGGGCCTCAAGCACCGCGATATGGACATCCTCCCAGTCGGCGGCCCCGGTCCCGGGGCGGCCCGGACTGTCGGGCGCGGAGAGGGCCAGGGCCTGCGCGGCCTCGTCCAGGCGGCCCGCCCTGAGCAGCCGCCGGGCGATCTGGGCCCCGATCGGCGGAAGGATGACCTGGGAGGGCGTGAACAGGGCCCGGTAGCCGTCAACATCGCCCTGGGCGTCGGCCAGCACCTGGACGGCCGAGCGCAGCACGGCGTTCATCCGCTTCTGGGTGTTGAGCACCGCCTCGATCCGGGCGCGCAGAGTGGCGACGCCGGAAGCGGTCAAGGCCGGCAGCACCGCGCGCAGCAGGGCCACCACCAGGCCGGCATGGCCCGTCAGCAATTGGTCGAACAGTTGGTCGCCCAAGGCCTTGGGATCGGCGAGGGGCGCCTGTGCGGCGATGGTTCGGGCGTCTTCAACGGCGAGGCTGAACACCGCCTCGACCTCGCCCTTGGTGTCATTGACCCGCTCCAACACGCCTTCGGCCAGGTCGACGAAGCGGACGATCATCGACAGGGCCAGACTGGGGTCCAGCTCTGTCAGCTTGCCGGCGATCGCGGCGCGCTGCACCTCAAGATCCCGCACGAAGTCCTTGTATTTACGCCAATTGACCCGAGCCCCGCTCTGGCCGATCGCCTCAATTCGCTTGGCGATCTCGGCCGCTAGGTCGCCGGCCCCGACCTCGCCGGCCAGTTCGAGCTTCAGGCGGCGCTTGATGGCGGCGTTGCCCTCGGCCAGTTCCATCAACAGGGTCGCCAACTGCACCGGACCCAGCCGGGCCAGGTTGGCGACATTGACGCTCTTGCGGGCCCCGGCCTTCTTGACCACGGCGGCCACCTTGTCGGCCGCGCTCATGCCGCCCTCCCGACGTCGAGAGCCAGAGGCAGGGCGGCCGGCAGGGCGGCGGCATAGGCCGCGCCGGCATGGGGGACGCTTTCGCCGTGGGCGGCGAGGAAGGCGTGCTCGACCATCATCGCCTGTTGCTCGATGTTGAGGGCGCCGAAGGGCCGGCCCGACGCCAGATCATAGGCATAGGCGCGGGGCCCGTCTCCGGCCCGCAGCTTGGCCCACAGCAGGTTGACCCCGTTCTGGGCCTGCCAGACATGGG
This sequence comes from Caulobacter sp. B11, assembly GCF_002737765.1. Classification (GTDB taxonomy): domain Bacteria; phylum Pseudomonadota; class Alphaproteobacteria; order Caulobacterales; family Caulobacteraceae; genus Caulobacter. The sequence goes on from NZ_PEGG01000217.1 coordinate 2,177, forward strand.
CCAGCTCGTGGACGAACATCGCCTGCAGCCTCAGCGGGACCTCGGGTGCCGCGAAATCCAGGCGCGCCGAGGTGGCGGGCCAGCCGATCAGCGTCGGTCCCGCCACGAAGGCCCGTCGCCAGACCGGCAGGGCCAGAAGGGTCAGGCGCGCGGTGTCCAGGCCCGCGCCAAACACGGCCTGGGCCAGGGCGCGCTCGGCGGACGTCAGGCGGCGCCAACGGCCCGGCGCAAGGGTTTGAGGGGGACTCATGGTCGCTCAACGGTAGGGCCTGACGGCCCGTCAGACCAGAGGCCGTCCGAACGGGCGAGCGACAGCGTCTGTCACCCCACCGGTCATCGACGAACTGTTCATGAAATCAGCAGCTTGCCGCCCTATCTTCTCGCCCTAACGACTGGCGAAGATGCGGGCCCGGGTGGCCGCCCGTTCCGCCGGATCCGCGCTCTGACCCGCAAGGCGAGGACGGCCCTCTCGCCCAGCCGCGCCGAAAGCTCTTAAAAGTCCAACCTAGAAAATTGAACTTTATGCGCTTTTTCGAACTGGCTCGGCCGGACAATGGGTGCGCAGGAAGGCCTCGTGGGTCGGCAGGGTGCGCACGAAGTCGGCCAGCATCGGCGCGGACCTGTCCATCAGCTGTTCGATGGCCGAATAGGGCACGCGATCGACCAGCTGCTGATAGCGCCGCGGCCGGATACCCATGCCCTCCATCACCGACTGCCAGCTGGGGGCGCGGAACATGTCGTCCACCCCGTCGCGCAGCACGCCGCTGGCCTGGAACAGATCGATGCGGGCCTTGAGGCTTTCGGGCAGTTCCACCGCCGCGCAGGCCTTCCAGAACGGCGTATCGTCGCGCTGGGTGGTGGCGTAGTGCAGCACGATGAAGTCGCGGATCTCTTCATAATCGCCGGTCATGCGGCGATTATATTCCGCCGCCAGGGTCGGATCGGCGTCCATGTCCGGGAAGAAACGCAGCAGATAGTCCATGCCCTTGTAGATCAGGTGCAGGGCGGTGGATTCCAGCGGCTCGATGAAGCCCCCGGCCAGGCCTATGGCCACGCAGTTCTTGACCCACAGGCGCTCGCGCATGCCGGTCTTGAACGGGATGACCTGCGGTTCGATCAGCACCTCGCCCTCGACCTGGCGCATCAGAACGGCCTTGGCCTCGTCGTCGCTCAAATATTGGCTGCAGAACACATAGCCATTGCCGGACCGGTGCTGCAGTGGGATCCGCCAGCGCCAGCCGAAGTCCTGGGCCTGGGACAGGGTATAGGGATGGGGCGCGCCGACATTGGCGGTCTGGACGGCGATGGCGCGGTCGCACAGCAGCAGGTCGGACCAGTCGCGGTACGGCTCGTTCAGGGTCTTGCCGACCAGCAGGCTGCGGAAGCCCGAACAGTCGATGAAGAAGTCGCCGGCCACCGCGCGGCCGTCCCTGAGGATCACCTTCTCGATGCCGCCATCGGCCCGGGTCGCCACGTCGGTGACGATGCCCTCGGTGCGCTTGACGTTACGCGCCTCGGCGAACCGGCGCAGATAGGCCGCCACCAGCTTGGCGTCGATATGCAAGGCGTAGTTGGCGTTGGCGATCATGGTCCGCTGCGCCTTGGCCGGCAGCATGAAACGGCCGGTGTCGGCCATCACCGTTGCGGGAGCAAAATCCTGCAGCTTGGACGGATGGCCATTGGCCTTGGCGCGAAGCCAGCACTGATAAAACTCATGCACGTCCACCGGCCCGCCGATCTGGCCAAACGGGTGGTAATAGGTCTCGCCCTTCGCGCGCCAGTCCTCGAAACGGATCGCCAGCTTGAAACTCGCCTGGGTTTTCTGGATGAAGTCCTGCTCGTCGATGCCCAGGGTGCGGATCAGTTGCAGGAATGGCGGGATCGTCGATTCGCCGACCCCGATCGTGCCGATCTCCTCGGATTCGATCAGCTCGACCTCGCAGAAGCCCTTCTCGAAATAGTGCCCCAGCATGGCCGCGCAGATCCAGCCGGCCGAGCCGCCGCCGACGATGACGATCTTCTTCAGGTGCGACATGGTTGCGACCTCCCCGGTTGGTGTTCGCCGTTCATTGCGCCGCCATGGCGATTGGACGGGCATTGTGTTCGATGAAGTCCGCGTGGGTCGGGGCCGCCTCGACCGCCCCGGCCACGGCCTTGCGCATTTCCGCCAAGGCGCCGGCCAGGCTGGCGGTGTCGAGGCCCTCGACGCTGGGGTCGCAGCTCTGGGGCATCAGGTCGAAGCCGGCATAGATGGCCAGCCAGCTGGCCGGCTGGAACATCTCCCAGCGATAGCGCACGAAATGGCCGCGGGCCTGGAACAGGTCGAGCTTGCGCTGCAGGGTGTCGGGCACGCTCATCTCGCGGCACTGCCGCCAGAAGTCGGTGTCGGTGCGACGGTTGGCCTTGTAGTGCAGGATCACGAAGTCACGGACCCGCTCCATCTCACGGCGCGACATGTCGTTGAACTCGTCGATGACCACGGGGCTGAACGAACGGTCGGGGAACAGCTGCTTGATCTTGTCGATGCCGGTCTCGATCAGGGCAATGCTGGTGCTTTCGAGCGGTTCCAGGAAACCCGCGGCCAGGCCCAGAGCGATGCAGTTCTTGTTCCACGCCTTCAGGCGTCGGCCCGGCTTGAAGCGGATCGTACGCGGCTCGTGCAGCAGGCGCTCGTCGATCGCTCCGACCAGGGTCTGGCGCGCGACCTCATCGCTGACATGGCGGCTGGAATAGACATAGCCGTTGCCGTAGCGATGCTGCAGCGGGATGCGCCAGCGCCAGCCGGCCGGAAGGGCGGTGACGTCGGTATAGGGCGGCGGCGCGCCCTGCCCTTCGCTCTGCACCGCGAGGGCGCCGTCGCACATTAGCCAGTGGTCCCAGGACTCGTAGCCGTTCGCAGGGCCTCTTCGATCAGCAGGCCGCGAAAGCCCGAGCAGTCGATGAACAGCTCGCCGGCGACGCGGCCGCCGGTGTCGAGGTCGACCGACTCGATGAAGCCGTCCTCGGGGCGAAGATTGACCCGGGTGATCCTGGCGTCGACGCAGGTCACTCCGGCCTTCTCGGCGACCTCTCGCATCAGCTTGGCGAACAGGCCGGCGTCGAAATGCAGGGCCCAGTCGAAGATCGACAGCTGGACGGCGGATTGCGCGACGGCAGGGTGAACTTGCCGGCCGCCGCCAGACTGGCGCCCAGGGAATAGTCGCCCATCGGCCCGGGATCGATCCCGGCCTGGCGCAGGCGCAGCCAGTAATTGTGGAACGGCACACCCTTGAGGTCCTGACCAAACAGGCCGAACGGATGGATGAAGGACGACCCTGGCTCGAGCCAGTCGTTGAAGCGGATGCCCAGCTTGCAGGTCGCGCCGGTGGCCTTCATGACGTCGAGGTCGGACAGGCCGAGGGTCTGGTAAAAGCGGCGGATCGTCGGGATCGTCGCCTCGCCCACCCACCGTGCCGATCTCGGAGGACTCGATCAGGGTGATCTTGAGCGCGTGCCCCGGAAGTGATGCTGAAGGCTGGCGGCCGCCATCCAGCCGGCGGTGCCGCCGCCGACGATGACGATACTGCCGATCCGGTTATCTTGCATGCGATGGGCTCCCGCCCTCAGCTTGACGCGCCAGGGCGGCGATGGGAAC
>NZ_PEGG01000218.1 GCF_002737765.1 Caulobacter sp. B11
CGCCGCCTCGCCCGGCGTCAGGGCGACCCGGCCCGCTCGGCCAGGGCCATCACAAGCTGGCCCAGGGGCGCGCCCCGGCGCGGCCGTTGAGCCAGTGGCCCAGGGTCCAGTTGGACCGTCGGCCCCACACCCCGGCCCGGGCCGGGAAGTCGGGAAACGGTCGCGCGTCCAGCACCAGGCGCTGGCCGAAGCGATCATCGGGCCGCCATAGAGCGGCGAGACGGCATTGAGGTCCGGGTCGGCGACCATGGCCAGCACCGCCTCCAGGACCGGCGCTGGGCGAACTCGTCGCGGCTCGTCGCGGTCGAGAACGGCGGCAGGGCGCTCTCGGCGCTTTTGGCGTCGATGAACAGGTTGGGCGCATTGGCCCCCTTGTCGATCGCGCCGCAACCGAACTCGACCAGGCGGATCGGCTTGGAGCGGGGGATCCAGCCGGTGGAGGTTGCCGACCGCACCCCGCCGGGCCGGTCATGATGCGGCTGGCTCCACCAGGCCAGCAGGTCCTTGGGGCGATAGATCCACGGCTCGCCATGGGCCCCATCGGTGATGGGGCTGCGCGTCTGGTCCAGACGGTCGGCGTCGCTGGCGTAGAACCAGTCGAAACCCTCGCCGCCGCGCAGGTTGGCGGCCAGATAGGCCGGGTCGTGCGGCCCGCCGAACCCCGCCGCCGCGTCCAGATGATCCTCGCCCTCGCGCCAGTCGGCCAGGGGCGGATAGAAGTCGATGCCGACGAAATCGATGGCCGGATCGCTCCACAGCGGATCGAGGTGGAAGATCACGTCGCCCGATCCGTCGTCCGGCTGGAAGCCGGAATATTCGCTCCAGTCGGCGGCGTAGCCCAGGGCGGTCTCGGGACCCAGCATGGTCCGCACGTCGCCGGCCAGGGCCCGCAGCGCCGCCACCGCCGGAAAGCCGCCGGCCGCGTCGCGCACCGGGGTCAGGCCGCGCAGCTCCGAGCCGAGGATGAAGCCGTCGACCCCGCCGGCCAGCTGGGCCAGGCGGGCATGGTGCAGAACCATGCGACGCAGTCCCCAGTCGCTGGGGCCGCTATAGGTCGGCAGGCCGTCCGCCTCGCCGAACTGGTCCGGCGTCGCCGCGCCGAAGAAGGCCGCGACCTGGGCCGTCGCCGCCGCCGTGCCGTCGACGCTGCCCGGCCGCCCGGCCCGGGGAAAACAGACGATCCGGCCGCGCCAGGGATAGGCGGCCTGCGAGCCCCGGCCGTGCGGATTGGGCAGGCCGTTGGCGGGTGGAATGTCCATCAGGATGAAAGGATACAGCGTCACCCTCAGCCCGCGCCGCTTCAGCTCGGCGATGGCCTGCAGCACGCTGGCGTCGGAGGGCGTGCCGCCATAGGCCGGGCCGCCGTCATGGACCGAGACCACCGCCGCCCCGGCCCGCTCGAGCCCGGACACTCGCCACTGCAGCGGAATCGTCGCCTTGGCCGCCTGTTCCACCGCCGGCCGGATCTGGCAGTCGCCGCAGCGCAGGTCGGTCCCGAACCACGACACCACCAGCGTCACCTCGGTGACCCCCGGAAGTTGCGCCTGCAGCTGGTCCAGCGACACCAGCAGGTCGGCGCGGCCCTCGGCGGTGTTGAGGTTCTCGGTCTTGGTGCGGGTCAGACCGTCGCGGCGCAGCACCACGTCGGTGGCGTAGACCTGCTCGCCCGCCCCGGGGATCAGGCACACCCCGGTCAGGCGATCCTCCAGCCCCGGGGCCGCCCCGGCCGGGCGCGGACGGCGCCAGACCTCGAACGACAGCTGCGGCGGGCGGTTGCCGAAGGCGTCCAGCGGCAGGTCCTCAAACACCACATAGGCCGTGCCGCGATAGGCGGGCGCCTGGCCCTCGACCGCGACGATCAGCGGGTCGGGGCCCTGGTCCGCGTCGCCGCGATGCACCCGCAGCGTCAGGCCCGACAGGTCCAGAAGCTTGCCGTCGGCCCAGACCCGTCCCACCCCGTCGATCGGCCCCTCGCACAGGGCCAGGGCGAAGGACAGGCTGTAGGCCTGGGCGACGGTGCGGGCCCCCTTGCTGCCCCCCACCCGGCCCTCGACCCGCCGCTCGCGAAACCGCGCCGCCCAGATCACCTGACCAGCCACCCGGGCCCGGCCGAACAGGCAGGCCATGGGCGCACCCTCGGCCGCCCCGGTCAGGCGCAGCTCGCTCAGGCGCGGCCCCACCTGCCGGGCCGGGGTCAGGGCGTTGATCGCCGCCCGATCGAGGGCCGCGCCCAGAGTGGCGCCGATCGCTCCGCCGACCGGCCCGCCCAGGGCCGCGCCGACGCTGGACAGGATCACCTGGGCCATGGGGACTCCTTGATGGATCCCTCTCCCCTTGCGGGAGAAGGAAATTTGTAAGCCGCCGCCAGCCGCTCGCGCCACCAGCGGCCCAGCCAGCTTTCGACGCAGGCCCGGCCCCAATAGGCGTGGACGATGCGGTCGGGGGCGACCTGGATCGCGCAGTGCCTGGCCGCCGCGCCGGGGGCCATGCGGAACACCAGCACGTCGCCGGGGCCGGCCTGCGCCAGCGGCACGGCGACCAGCCAGCGCCCGAAGGCCTCCAGCAGCGGCTCGTGATCGCTCAGCTCGGCCCAGTCGGGGCGATAGGGCGGCGGCGGTTCAGGCTCGGGGCCGTACAGCGTCCGCCACACCCCGCGCACCAGGCCCAGGCAGTCGCAGCCGACGCCCTTGAGGCTGGCCTGATGGCGATAGGGGGTGCCCAGCCAGGTCAGGGCTTCCGAGACGATCGGGGTCACCGCCGCCCGCCGTCGTGACGTTCGCCCTCGACCGGATAGAGGGTCAGGAAATCCTCACCGATCAGGCTGGGAAAACCGCGAAAGTTCAGGCTGTTGGCGAAGCTGTCTCGGCAAGTGCTCCAGCGCTTGTCGCAGGTCGCGCCGGGATGGGCCGAGGCGTCGACCCCGCAGCGCCCGTCGCCGAACGCCGCGTCGCACAGCCGGCCATAGGTGCGGCCGACCACCGTCTCCAGCCCCGCCAGGGGGCCCTCGATCTCGAGCGTGACCGCCCCGCCCGTCTGGCGGACCCGGGCGACGCGGCCGCGCCACAGGACCGTCCGCAGGGCCGGATCGGTCCAGTCCAGACGCCAGCAGGCGACCTGGGCGCCGTCATAGAGGCCGGCGGCCAGGTCGACCTCCGTCAGGGCCGCGGCGTCCAGGCCGCCCAGGGCCGTGGCCTGGCCGGGGGCGAAGCCGGCCGCCGCCTCGACCGCCCCGGCCGTCCAGCCGGCGTTGGCGCGACAGGTCACCCCGTCCAGGCTCAGGTCGCGGTCGTGATCGGTGAAGCCCAAGCGCTCGCCGTCGGCGCGGGTCAGGATCCAGGCGTGGCAGAGGCCGGCCGCGCCGCTTTCAAGGCGGTCGGCCAACCCGGGCGGGACGGCGCGCATCAGACCCGCACCTCGACCAGGGCGCAGGCCCCGATCCGCGCGGCGTCGAAGCCTTCATGGGTGATGTCGATGCGGTCGGTGTCGAAGCGCACGGGGGTGTCGAATTCAAAGCCGGCGGTCACCATCGCCCCGGCGGCGGGCGGGGTCGCCAGGATCACCCGGCCGGTGGCGGTCTCGAGGCTGAAGGCGGCCGGGGCCAGCGTCACGCCGCCGACCGCCAGGACCACCGAGCCGGCCACCGGCTTGGCGATGGTCCGGCTGACCGCCGTCTCGCCCGATCCATAGGTCTTGAGCAGCTGGAACAGGGTCCGCGTTCCGTCGCCCACCCCCAGCGCCTGGTCGTCGGCCAGGGGGGCGCGCGACGGCGGACCGGAGCGGCAATCGGCCGGATCGCGAAACCGGAACCCGTACAGGCGGCCGCGCCGCGCCTCGAAGAAGGCCACCAGGGCGGCGGCGTCGTCCAGCGGCCGGGCGGCGGTGGCGATCAGATAGCGCCGCCGGCCGTGGGCCCAGGGACTGGCCCGCTGCTCGAAGCCCGAGGCCAGGGTGACGACCTCGGTGCGCCGCTCGACCCCTCCGGTGCAGCCGAACGCCAGGCGCGCCGGCAGGCGGACCTCGTGAAAGCTCATGGGAACCTCGTGGATTGGGAGAGGCGCCCCGGGTTAAACCCCCGTCATGACGCCGTTTTCACTTAACGGGCGAGCGGCCGCGCCATAATCTCGCCTCAGGATTTGGAGGGCTGTTGGATGGACTGGAAGTCGCTGTTTTTCACCGCCGAGGGCCGTATCGGCCGTCAGGCGTTCTGGATCGCCTGGCTGTCGCTGCTGGGCGTCAATGTCGTTCTGGGCTGGGTGCCGTTCCTGCCGCTGCTGGCCCTGTTCTGCATGGTCTGCATCTATACCAAGCGCCTGCACGACATGGGCCAGACCGGCTGGCTGCAGCTGATCCCGCTGCTGTTCGGCCCGGTGCTGCTGATCGGCTCGATCACCCTGCTGGTCATGGGTTCGGCCTTCGCCTCGCTGGGCGACGGCGATCCCGACATCGTGGCCCTGTTCGGGGTCGGCGGCGTGATCCTGAGCCTGATCACCGGCTTCCTGGTCACGGTCGGCTTCACCCTGTGGGTCGGCTGCGCCGCCACCCAGCCGGGCGAGAACCGCTTCGGCCCCGAGCCGGTGACGGCGGTGCTGGTCTAGGGGGATAAAGGCGGCCTTGAATGGGCCCAGCCGTTAGATCCGCAGAAAGAAACGCCCCGTCCTGCAGCGTCAGGACGGGGCGTTTTCGCCTTTCGGCGCGCGGACGATGCAAGCCATGGCCGCCAGCGGCGCGCCGAACACACAGACAGCCAGACCGGCCATCACAGCGTAGGTCAGGATGTCGGTGGTGCTAGGCCCGCCCGGCGCGAACCGATCCAACAGCGCCCAAAGCGCTATATAAGCTGCGGGCGCGAAGCAGCCGATCGCCAGGACAACGCCCCGGACGCGGCGTCCGGGCTGGCTCATCACCATGATGGACAGCGCCAAGCCGGCCAGGGTCACCAACCATCCCCCCAGAAACACATAGACCATGAAGCTCACCAAAGCCGCGTCGGTGAAGAAAATCCCGCTGCCTGTCATCTTGCCTCGCACCAAATGCTCCAGCGCATCTGATGGCGGAAAACGGGAGTCGCGCAATGGTGATGGGCTTGCCCCCCTACAACCCCCTGGCCCCGAGGCTGACCGCCCGGGCCAGGGCCTGGGCCAGCTGGGCGTCGGAGCGGGCCAGGGCGGCGACGTCGCCGCCCTGCACCTGGATCGTCAGATGGATCCCGCCGCTCGCCCCGGCGGGTTCGATCGTCCCCGCCCCGGCCGGACGAAACAGCTCCGGGCCGCGCTCGCCGACAAGATAGGTCCCGCCGGCGCTGACCGGACCGCCCTCGGCCCGGGTTCCGGCGAAGGTTGATTTCAGCACCGCGCCGAGCGCTTCGCCAGACCCCCGCCCGGGGCGCCCGCCGCCGCATTGACCGCCGCGATCACCGCCTGGGCCAGCTCGGCCAGGCTGATCTTGCCGTCGGCGGCGGCCCGGGAAAGCGACCGGGCCAGGCTGGTCCCGGCGCTGGCGAAGGCCGCGTCAATGGCCCGGGCCGCGTCCTGGGCCGGTTCGCGCAGGGCCGCCAGGGCCGCCGCCGCCTCGCTGGCCCGGGCCG
>NZ_PEGG01000219.1 GCF_002737765.1 Caulobacter sp. B11
GGCGGCCGACCGAAATCAGGCGCGGCAGGTCCTTGGGCAGGGCCGCGAACACCGTCGGGCGTTGCTTGGGGTCATTGTGGGTGGTCATCAGCCCGGTGGGCTTGTGATAGCGGAACAGCCGGGTCGGCTCGCGGTCGGCGACCAACTTGCCATTGACCGTCAGCAGATCGCCGGGGAACACCTTGACCGCCGGGGTGGTCAGGACCGTGCCGTTCAGCACCACCTTGCCGGCCTCGATCAGGCGCTCGGCCTCGCGCCGCGACGACACGCCGGCCCGCGCCAGGGCCTTGGCAACGCGCTCTCCGCCTTCGGCGTCCTGTTCCGGAGCGTCGGCGTCATGTAGGGAGGGTTGGTATTTCTCGGTCATGGGATCCATCTCGGGGCTGGGCGCATCTCACGATGGGCGGTTTTCTAATGCGCACCGATCCCGCGCAGGATCAAGACTTCGGGCACCAGGACCTGGCCATGATGGCCCTGGCGATGGACGAGGCCCGGGCGGCGGCGGCGCGCGGTGAGACGCCCGTGGGCGCGGTGATCCTCGATCCGAAGACCGGCGAGATCGTGGCTCGGGCCGGCAATGGCCCGATCGCCGCCCATGATCCCACCGCCCATGCCGAGATCGCGGCGATCCGCGCGGCGGCGGCGAAGCTGGGCAACTACCGGCTGACGGACCTGACCCTGGTGGTGACCCTGGAGCCCTGCGCCATGTGCGCCGGAGCGATCAGCCACGCCCGTATCGGCCGGGTGGTGTTTGGGGCCGAGGACCCCAAGGGCGGCGCGGTCGAGCACGGTCCGAGATTCTTCGCCCAGCCGACCTGCCACTGGCGGCCCGCGGTGACCGGGGGAGTCATGGCCCAGGAGAGCGCCGACCTGCTGCGCGGCTTCTTCCGCGCCCGGCGAAAAGGCTAGTTCATCATCGCCGAGCCGAGCAGCACCTTGGCGCCCTTGCGGCCCAGGACCTTGTCGGCGGCCTTCTGCATCTCATTGCCCAGATAGTCGATATCGGGGGCCGCGCCGCGACGCAGGCCCGACGCGTAGATCATCAGCACCTGGGCGAAGGCGGCCCGCAGGCGCGGCGTCGAGGCCTGGACGCGCTCCATCAGCACCGGATCATGGGCCTCGATGCCGGTCTCGAGCACCAGAACGCCCTTGCGCCCGTCATTGCGCACGGCCGAGGCGGTCAGGGGCTGCAGCGCCACATAGCTGACCGGTGCGGCCTTCGCGGCCTTGCCCGAATTGGCCAGGGCGGCGGAGGGGGCCAGACTGGCGGCGGCCAGCAGGCAAGCGAGGATCAGGGAGGGGGCGCGGCGCATGGTTCCTTTCTGCACCCACCCAGGTTGACGTCCTCTTTACATCTAAGGCGCAAAAAGGGGCGTTAACCAAAGATTCGCCCGCGCGCGCTCGTCGCCGGGCCGCCCGGGAGGCTGAGAGCTTGGTCCGATTTTCACCCCAGAGCCTGGATCTCGACGGCAAGGTGATCCTGGTCACCGGCGGCACCGGTTCGTTCGGCCGCCGCTTCATCGAGACGGTGCTGCGCCGGGCCAAGCCGCGCAAGGTCATCATCTATTCGCGCGACGAGCTCAAGCAGAGCGACATGCAGATGGAGCTGCGCGAGCAGTTCGACGAGGCGACCTATGCCAAGCTGCGCTTCTTCCTGGGCGACGTGCGCGACCGCGAACGCCTGACCCTGGCCCTGCGCGGGGTCGACATCGTCATCCACGCCGCAGCCCTGAAACAGGTGCCGGCCGCCGAGTACAATCCGTCTGAGTGCATCCACACCAATGTGCTAGGGGCCGAGAACGTGGTCTGGGCCAGCCTGAACAACCATGTAAAGCAGGTCATCGCCCTGTCGACCGACAAGGCCTGCAATCCGATCAACCTCTATGGCGCGACCAAGCTGGCCTCGGACAAGACCTTCGTGGCGGCCAACAACCTGTCGGGCGACATCGGCACCCGCTTCGCCGTGGTGCGCTATGGCAATGTGGTCGGCTCGCGCGGCAGCGTCGTGCCGCTCTATCGCCGGCTGATGGCCCAGGGCGCCACCGAGCTTCCGGTCACCGACCCGCGCATGACCCGCTTCTGGATCACCCTCAATGAGGGCGTCGAGTTCGTGCTGTCCTCGCTGGGCCTGATGCGGGGCGGCGAGATCTTCGTGCCGAAGATCCCGTCCATGACCATGCCCGACCTGGTCCATGCCATGGATCCCAAGGCCGGGGTCAAGGTCATCGGCATCCGCCCCGGCGAAAAGCTGCACGAGATGATGATCAGCGCCGACGACGCCCGCGCCACCGTCGAGCTGTCCGACCGCTACGTGATCGAGCCGACCTTCGTGGAATATCCGCGCCAGCGCTTTGGCCCCCAGGACGGCGCCAAGCCGGTCGAGGAAGGCTTCTGCTACAGCAGCGACAACAATGACGACTGGCTGTCGCCCGAGGGCCTCAACGCCATGCTGGCCGAGAAGAACGACTGATGGCGGACGCCGCGCCGTTCCTGCCCTATGGCCGCCAGACCATCGAGGATGATGACGTCGCGGCCGTGGCGGAGGCCCTTCGCGGCGACTTCCTGACCACCGGCCCGACGGTCGAGGCGTTCGAGACCGCCTTCGCCGCCAAGGTCGGGGCCCGTCATGCGATCGCCGTGGCCAACGGCACCGCCACCCTGCACCTGGCCATGCTGGCCCTGGGGATCGGCGCCAACGAAGGAAAGGAGGGCGACGTCTGTATTGTTCCGTCGGTCACCTTCCTGGCGACCGCCAACTGCGCCCGCTATGTCGGGGCCGAGGTGGTGTTCGCCGATGTCGATCCAGACAGCGGCCTGATGACCCCCGAGACCCTGGCCGACGCGCTGCGGCGCGCGGACGGGCGACGCGTGCGGGCGGTCTTGCCTGTGCACCTGCGCGGCGATGTCTGCGACCTGCCGACCCTCAAGGCCATGGCCCAGGCGGCCGGGGCGGTGCTGGTCGAGGACGCGCCCCACGCCCTGGGCTCGATCGGCCGCTTCGACGGCGTCGACCACCCGGTCGGCGACTGCGCCTATTCCAGCTTCGCCAGCTTTTCGTTCCATCCGGTCAAGACCCTGGCCACCGGCGAGGGCGGCATGCTGACCACCAACGACCCCGGCCTCGCCGCCAGGGCCCGGTCACTGCGCGGCCACGGCATGGTGCGTCCGCCGGGAGCCGATCCCTGGTGGTACGAGATGCCGGAGCTCGGCTTCAACTATCGCATCCCCGACGTCTTGTGCGCCCTGGGCCTGTCGCAATTGGCCAAGCTCGACCGCTTCGTGGCCCGGCGACGGGCGCTGACGGCGCTCTACGAAGACCAGCTTGCTTCGCTGGCCCCGACGGTGCGCCCGGCGACCCGTCCGGACTGGTCTGACCCCGCCCTGCATCTGCTGACCGTGCTGATCGATTTTCCGGCCGCCGGAACCACGCGCCGCGCCGTAGTCGAGGCCCTGAAGGCCCAGGGGATCGGCAGCCAGGTCCACTACATCCCGGTGCACGGCCAGCCCTACTACCGCGAGCGCTACGGCCAGATCGACCTGCCCGGCGCCAAGGCCTGGTACGACCGTTGCCTGACCTTGCCGCTTTATCCGGGCATGGCCGACGGGGATGTGGCGCGGGTAGTCAAAGCGCTGAGAGCGGCGCTGGGCTAAAGCGGCCGGCGGCCGAACCCACGGTCTCGAATAGAGCCATGGCGATCCCCACTCACGTGGCGATCGATAGGCGCGCTCCTAAGCCGCCGCCTGCTGTTGCGCCAGCAGGCCCTTGAGCAGATCCATGGTCTCTGGGGAGCCCTTGAGCGCGTCGCGGGATTCCGGCGCGCGAGCCAGTTTCAGCGCTTCCAGCTTGGCGCGGTCGGCGACGGGTCCGGTCGGACCCGCGTCACCCTGGGCCAGGCGGATCAGCAGCGACAGGCGCTGGGGCAGGGGCGCGGGCGCGCGCACCAGCATGGCCAGCAGGCGATTGTCGGCCTCGACCAGACCGCCGACCTCCCCCAGCTTCTGGCACAGGGGCTCATAGTCTTCGCGCACCAGTCCCGAACGGGCCAGGGACTTCTGCAGGGCCGCCAGGCCGGACAGCTTGGCCGTCGGCGATTCCGGGCCCTGGCGGATTTCCTTCTCGAAGCGCAGGGCGGTGATGTTGGCCCCTAGCCAGCGGGCGGCCTGGCGCTTGTTGACCGCGCCCATGACGTTCTCGGCCAGCCGGATCAGGGTCTGGACCTCTTCGCGGGCGGAGCGGTCGCGGCCGAGAAGGGCCTCGATGAACTCGCCGTTGAGCAGGGTCTTGGAGCGCACGGTGAAGGCGGTGGTGATGTCCTCGGGCGGCAGGAGCCGGCCGGCGGCAGCGGTCAGGCTCATGGCCAGGGCGCGCAGGAACTCGATCTCGGCGTCGGCGTCGGCGGGCTTGAGGCGGCGCACGCCGTTCAGCTCCTTGAGCACCCGACGGGCGATCGCGGCGCGCACATTGGGAAATTCGTTGCTGGCCAGCCAGACGCCCAGCCGCTTGGCGGCCCCGCTGAGCTCCGGCATGCACTGGCGCACGCCCGGCTCGACCTTGATCAGGACCTCGACCTGGGCCCCGCCGGCCAGGCGGGTCATGGCCGCCAGGGTCGAGCCCAGGTCTTCGGCCCCGCTGAGCAGATCGGCCATGCCGGCCTTTGAGCCGATGATCTCGCCCAGGGGCTGTTCCAGGGCGTGAAGCGCCGCGGCGCGGGCCTTAGGTTCGGTGGGGGCCGCATCGGCTAGGTCGAGCAGACGGATGATCTTGCCGGCCCAGGTCGTGGCCGGGGCGATCGAGGCGGCGACGCCGGCCCCCAGCAGAAAGGCGCGGTCGGGATCGCTCGCCAACCGCTCGGCCGCGCTGGCGAAGCCTTCCTTGTCGAGATCGGGCAGCAGGCCCTTCTTGGCGGCCTTCATCAGCTGGGCCACCGAGCGCTCGACCAGGCCCTGGAAGGTGCGGATCAGTTCGTGAACCGACATGCCGCGGGCTTCAGCCTCGGGAATGGCGATCTTTTGCAGGGCGTGTTGCAGGTCGGTGCCGGAGGCTTCCAGCCGCTCGACCAGGTCGGGACGATGCAGCAGCTCGAACGGCGTGGCGTTGTGGCGCGCCAACCAGCCCTCGAGCAGGCGGCCGATCCGTTCGCGCGCATGGGCGGTGTAGAGGTCGGCCGGCTGGACGCAGAGCGGGTCGAGGTTCTCGACCTCCTTCTTGGCCTTGCCGCCATCGACCTGGCCCTTGGTGAAGATCGAGATCGAGCGATACTCGCGGGTCTCGGGGTCCAGGGTTTCCTTGGTCACGCGAACGGCGATGGCGCGGCCAGAGACCAGCACTTCCTCAGCGGCCTGCAGGGCGTTGGCGCGCACCTCGCTGGCCATCTCAAGGGTCCATTGCGCGCCGAGCTTGCGGCGCACAAAGAGTTCGTAGTGGGTCTGGTCGCTCATGGGCTAAATGCTCCCCGAGCCGCACTTATGGCGTGTGACACCTTAAGGCCAAGTTGCCGACGTGGCGGCGAGACCTCGGTTGATGCCGCAATGGCGCCATGTCGAAGCCGCAAAAGGCTTGGAAAGCTTGACCGCCCCGCGCGTTGTAGGGAGCGGCGCTGATCGATAGGATCAGCATCGAAGTGACGGAAGGACCAGACGGCTCTATGGCCGAAATCACACTCATCGACGATGACGAGAATATCGTAGCCTCGGTCTCCCTGGCTCTGGAGAGCCATGGCCACACGGTCAAAGCCTATTATGACGGGGCCTCCGGGCTCGAAGCCGTCGAAGCCGAGGCCCCGGACCTGGTCATCCTGGACGTCAAGATGCCCCGCATGGACGGCATGGAGGTCCTGCGCCGCCTGCGCCAGACCTCCGAGATCCCGGTCATCATGCTGACCTCGAAGGACGACGAGATCGACGAGATCCTCGGCTTCAACCTCGGGGCCGACGACTACATGCACAAGCCCTTCAGCCAGCGCCTGCTGCTGGAACGGGTCAAGGCGGTGTTGCGCCGGGCCCGGCCGGAGGAGGAAGACACCTCGGGCATCGCCCCCGGCGCGCCCGGCTCCAAGGTGATGAAGCGCGGCAAGCTGACGCTCGACTCGGCGCGACATGACAGCCTGTGGGAAGGCAAGCCGGTCCGCCTGACGGTCACCGAGTTCCTGTTGCTGCAGTCCCTGGCCCAGCGACCCGGCTTCGTGAAGAGCCGCGACAACCTGATGGACGCCGCCTACGACGATCAGGTCTATGTCGACGACCGCACGATCGACAGCCACATCAAGCGGATGCGCAAGAAGTTCCGCCAGGTCGACCCGGAATTCGATTCCATCGAAACTCTGTATGGCGTCGGCTACCGCTATCGCGAGTCCTGAGCCCGGTTCGCCGCGGCGTCGGTGGGCCTGGCCGCGCGGATCGCGGCTGGGCCGACTGATCATTGGCCTCAATGTCCTGGCCCTGGCGATCCTGCTGGGCGGGGCCTTGATCCTCAATGAGCTGCGCAGCGGCCTGGTCAATGCCCGCATCGACAGCCTGACCACCCAGGGCGAGCTGATCGCCAATGTCATCGACCGGGCCGCCACCGTCGGCGAGCCCGAGCCGTTGCTGGAAGCCGACCGGGCCAGCGATATTTTGCAGCTGCTGTTCATCCCGCGCTCGCAGCGGGCGCGGCTGTTCGACGCCCAGGGCAACCTGCTGGCCGATTCCTAT
>NZ_PEGG01000220.1 GCF_002737765.1 Caulobacter sp. B11
CCCTGGCCAAGGCCGGTTCGACCTCATGGGTCTGGAACCGGTGGCTGACCAGGATCTCGCCGGTGCGGGCGTCCAACTCGACGACGCTGAGGGCGCCGTGGCCCCGGTGGGCGGCCGCCGCGACCGGCGAGAGCAGGACTCCCGCCGCCACGAGGGCCATCAGCGCCCGCCGGGCAGGCCGATCACTGCGCGTCCTTCTTGACGTCGGCCGGCTTCTTCTCGGTGGCGGGCAGGGTCGCCAGGCTGCCGGGCTCGATCTTCAGGTCGGCGTCCTTCATGCGGTTGGTCCCCTCGGGGAACTTGCCGAAGGTCAGGGTCTTGGGGGTGATCGCGCCGGCATAGACGTTGTTGCCGCGGTCGGCGTCGGCGGTTTCCCACATCGGATCCAGTTCCGCGCCCTTGATCTGACGGGGCGAGACATATTGCCAGGTCACGGTCTTGGCGTTCTTGCGCCAGATCTCGGCGGGGATGCGGATCGTCTCGCTGGGTCCTTCGACGAAGTCGAGCTTGAGGATCACCGGCGACACCAGGCCGCCGAGATTGCTGAAGGTGAAGCGATAGAAGTTGTCGGTCACGGCCTGGGCCTCGGCGTCCTCCGGCGACAGTTCCTCGCGCGCGGTCTTGGCCTTCTTGCGGGCGTTCTCGGTGACCAGGAACTCGTCGGTCTCGGTGTAGAAGTCGCGGGTCTTGGGGTCGCGCTCGACGACGGTTTGACCGCTGTTGCGGCTGACCGTCAGGGAGGCGGGCTCCTTGTCGCGGTCGGCGCGGCGGGTGGCGGAGTCCTTCTCCGGGTCGCCGTTGCTGATCCGGCCCTGGACGACCTTGTCCAGCGCGATATCGACATGGTCGGTGGTGTAGAACCAGCCGCGCCAGAACCAGTCCAGGTCGACGCCCGAGGACTCTTCCATCGTGCGGAAGAAGTCATAGGGCGTGGGGTGCTTGAAGCGCCAGCGGTTGGAATATTCCTTGAACGCCCGGTCGAACAGCTCGCGGCCCATCACGGTTTCGCGCAGGATGACCATGGCGGTGGCGGGCTTGGCATAGCCGTTGGCGCCGAACTGCAGCAGGGAGTCCGACTGGGTCATCAGCGGCACCTGGTCCTGGCTGACCATGTACTCGACGATGTCCTTGGGCTCGCCGCGACGCGACGGGAACTTGGCGTCCCACTGCTTCTCGGCCTCGAACTGCAGGAAGGTGTTGAGACCCTCGTCCATCCACGTCCACTGGCGCTCGTCGGAATTGACGATCATCGGGAAGTAGTTGTGGCCGACCTCGTGGATGACCACGCCGATCAGGCCGTTCTTGGCGCGATCGGTATAGGTCAGGGCGCCGGTCTTCTTGTCCTTCACCGGACGGCCGCCGTTGAAGGCGATCATCGGATATTCCATACCGCCCTGCGGGCCGTTGACCGACTGGGCGATGGGATAGGGATAGGCGAAGGTGAAGTCGGAATAGACCTTCAGGGTATGGGCGATCGACTTGGTCGAATAGGCGTCCCACAGCGGCCGGGCTTCCTTGGGGAAGAACGACATGGCCATGACCAGCGGGTGCTCGGCCCTGGGGTCTTCCTGGCGCACGCCGATGGCGTCCCAGATGAACTTGCGCGAGGTGGCCCAGCCGAAGTCGCGAACGTTCTTGGCCTTGAACACCCAGGTCTTCTCGCCGGTCGCCTTGGTCTTTTCGGCGGCGGCGGCCTCTTCGGGCGTCACCACATAGACCGGCTCGCTGGCCGAGCGGGACTTGGCCAAGCGGTCGCGCTGGGCGGCGCTGAGCACGGAGGCGGCGTTCTGCAGTTCGCCGGTGGCCGAGACCACGTGGTCGGAGGGCACGGTCAGGGCGACGCTGTAGTCACCGAACTCCAGGGTGAATTCGCCGCTGCTAAGGAAGGCCTTGTTGTGCCAGCCCTCATAGTCCGAATAGACCGCCAGGCGCGGGAACCACTGCGACAGTTCGAAGATGCAGTTGCCGTCCTCGTCCTTGGCCGTGAAGCACTCATAGCCGCTGCGGCCGCCGATGACCTTGGTCTCGATGATCGGGAACGACCATTCGATGGCGATCTTGGTCTCGCCGCCATTGGCGCGGACGGCCTGGGGCAGGTCGACGCGCAGCAGGCTGTCGACCACGGTGAACTTCAGCGGACGGCCCTGGGCGTCCTTCACCGACTTGATCGTGAAGCCGCCTTCCCATTCCTGGAAGCGCTTGGCCCGACGGATCTGGTTGAGGCTGATGCCGTCGCCCGAGACGGTCTCGGTCATGTGGCTGATCGAGTCGCGCTTGAAGTCGTTCTGGTCGAGCAGGAGCCACAGATAGGGCAGGTCGTCGGGCGAATTGTTGCGGTACGAAATCACGCCCTTGCCGGTAATGGCGCGACCCGCCTCGTCCAGGCGCGCGGAGATGTCGTAGTCGACCTTCTGCTGCCAGTAGCGGTAGCCCGGCGCGCCGGCGGCGTTGCGATAGTCGGAAGGGGCGGGCCAGTCCTCGCCCTCCAGCTGGCGAAACTTGTCCTCGAACGGCGCCTTGGTCTGGCGAATGGCGTCGGCCTGGGCGCCGGCGGTGCTCAGGATGGCGGCGATGACACCTGCCACGGCGTAACGAACTGAAGTCTTGAACAAGGCAGCCCCCGATTTTTTTATCGAGCCGGACATTAGCCAAACTGACGCGTTTGGCGAGCGGGCCCGGTGAAATTTGCTCAGATCCCGCCCATTGATCACAAATCGAGCTTCAGACCGATGCGGAAAGCTCGAGGTTCCACCGGGTGGAAGTGGATGTCCGCGACGCCCTGGTCCGGCTCGCCGGGCAAGCGCGAGGCGTAGGCATAGGCGATGTCGTCAGCCCGCGATCCCGTGAGATTCAGGCCTTCCACCGTCAGGCTGAAGCCGTCGAAGGCTTGGACGAACAGGGCGTTGACGAGGGCGGTGGGGCGCGATCGCACGGAATTGTTCTCGACCAGCGGGGCCGCGCCCAGCCGACGATAGGTCAGGGACAGGGTCGAGGCCGGGCCGATCAGCCAGGTGGCCCCGGCGGTCAGGACGGAGCCCACGGCGTTGGGAATGCGGTCGCCCTCGGGCGGATCGTCGGCGAAGCGGGCATGGGTGGCGGCATAGGCGGCGGTCAGGTTCAGCCGGGCCGTGGGCCGCCAGTCGGCCAGGACCTCCAAGCCCCGCCGCCGGGTGGCGCCGCTGGCCTCGGTGAAGCCGGCGTCGCCGACATAGACCAGCTCGGACTCAACGTTCAGCGTCCACAGGGCGGCGGTCAGGGTCAGGCCGTCGGACTGCCAGCGGGCTCCCAGCTCGCCGCCGGTCGCCGGCGACAGCAGGGGCGCGCGCTCGACCGCCGCCTGGCTGACCGGATCCACGCTGATCACCGCGCCGCGCGCGTCATTGGAATGGAAGCCGCGGCCGGCATTGGCATAGAGCTCGAAGCGCCTGGAGGCCCGCCAGGCCAGGGCCAGCTTGGGGCTCAGCAAGCTGTCGGCGACGTCGCCGGAATTGCGCGGATCGCCGGCCACAACGTCCGCGCCCATCAGGTCGGCGCGCAAGCCCAGGGTGGCGTCCACCGGGCCGAAGCGCCGCGCCGCCTCGCCCCAGCCGGCCACGGACCATTCGGTGAGGGCGTCCTGGCGCACCGTGGCGTGGCGCGCGCGGGCGGTGGTGCGGTAGAGTCCGACGGCGCCGATATCGTCCACCCGGGCCGAGCCGCCGGTCCGCAGCGCCCAACCGCCGGGCCGGCCGGCCCAGCGCTTGCTGATCGAGCCGCCATAGACCCAGCGGTCGTCGGCCTGCTCGAACTGGTCGCCCTTGACCGGGTCGTCGAGGAAATAGGTGAAGTTGGACCACAGGTTGAGCCTGTAGCGCTGGACATAGATTACGCTGTCGGTGCCGCGCAGCAGGTCGCGGCGGCGGGCCGAGAGGATCAGGCGCGCGGTCTCGCCGCCGTCGGTGGCGTCGACCGCGTCGAAGCGGCCCAGGGTTCCGGCCTCGACCGCCCGCCGGGGAATCTGGTCGGTCGAGGTCCAGCGCGCCTCGTAGGCCAGGGCGGTGATCGACCAGCCGCCCACCTGCGCCTTGCCCAGCAGGCTGGCCTTGCTCAGGTCTTCCGGGGTGGTCCAGGGCCCGCGCGCGGCGGTCAGGTCGGCGGCGACGATGAGATTGTCGCTCAGGGCCTTGGCGCCG
>NZ_PEGG01000221.1 GCF_002737765.1 Caulobacter sp. B11
TGGAGACGGCGCGCATCAGTTCCGATTGCGCTTCGATAAAGGCGGCCTTGGCGACGACGGCGTCGCCGGCGGTCAGGGCGTCTTCGAACTTGCGAAGATAGGTGCGGACGCGCGAGCGGCGTGCGGTGTTGACTTCGGTGCGGCGGGCGATCTTGCGGATCGCTTTCTTGGCGCCGGGATTATTGGCCATAGGGCAAGACCTTCATACGGACAGCCGCGCGGGCGGCCGCGAAGCAGGAGAAATCAAGAGCGCGCGGATATACGGGAACGGCCGGGCGCGGTCAATCCATCCCCAGGGGAGAATCTCGTGTTCCGGCCGTTGGGGGGCGATCACGCCCCCTTGAAGCTCGGCTTCCGCTTCTCGACGAAGGCGGCCATGCCCTCCTTCTGGTCCTCGAAGGCGAACAGCGAGTGGAACAATCGCCGCTCCAGGGCCACGCCGGTGGTCAGGGTGGTCTCATAGGCGGCCAGGACCAGCTCCTTGTTCATCGCCACGGCCAAGGGTGACTGGGCGGCGATCTTGCGGGCCACGGCCAGGGCCTCGTCCAGCAGGGTGTCGGCGGGGAACACCCGGCTGACCAGGCCCGAGCGCTCGGCCTCGACGGCGTCCATCATCCGGCCGGTCAGGATCATGTCCATGGCCTTGGACTTGCCGACAAAACGGGTCAGGCGCTGGGTGCCGCCGATGCCGGGCGCGACGCCCAGATTGATCTCGGGCTGGCCGAACTTGGCGGTGTCGGCCGCCAGGATGAAATCGCACATCATGGCCAGCTCGCAGCCGCCGCCCAGGGCATAGCCGGACACGGCGGCGATGATCGGCTTGCGGCACTGCTCGATGGCCCGGGCCCCGGCGGTGAAGAAGTCGGCCTTGAACATCTGGGCGTAGGTCTTGTCCGACATCTCCTTGATGTCGGCGCCGGCCGCGAAGGCCTTGGCCGAGCCGGTCAGGACGATGCAGCCCACGGCGTCATCGGCCTGGGCCTCGCCCAGCGCCACGGCCAGTTCACCCAGCAGCTGGGCGTTGAGGGCGTTCAGCGCCTCGGGGCGGTTGAGGCGGATCAGGGTCACGCCGTCGCTCGTCTCGACGATCAGGGTCTCATAGGCCACGCGGGGGCTCCTTGAATGATGCGCGGCTTTTATAGAGCCCCGCGCCGGGAAGGGCAGCCCTGACTCGGCGGAACGCCGCGGGCGCCGGGCCGTTTGATCAGGCTGAACAGGGAGAAGTGTCATGGCCGAGCGCGACGACGTCTACGATCCGTCCACCCCCGAGGCGAACCGCAACATCCACGACGGCGGCGGGGTCGGGGCCCGCGACCTGGCCAAGCAGGAAGAGCCGTCGGAGGTCGTTCCCGAGGGCGACCACGGCGAGGACGCGCCGCCCGAGCCGATCGGCTTGGCGCACCCGGTGGACTAGGCCCTCAAACCTGGCAGACCGGGCAGAAGAACGTCGATCGCCCGGCCTGGACCTCGCGGGCGATCACCCCCTTGCAGCCGGGGGTCGGGCACGGCTCGCCCTCGCGGTCATAGACCCGGAAGCGGTGCTGGAAATAGCCCAGGGCCCCGTCGGCGGCGGCGAAGTCCTTGAGGGTGGAGCCGCCGACCGCGACGGCTTCGGCCAGGACGTCCTTGATGATCTGGGCGAGCGGCCCCAGCCGCTTGCCGGCGATCAGGCCCGAGGGCTTGAACGGCGAGATGCCCGCCCGGTGCAGGGCCTCGCAGACATAGATATTGCCCAGGCCCGCGACGGTCTTCTGGTCCAGCAGCAGGGTCTTGGGCCCCTGTTTGCGGCCGGCGAAGGCCTTGACCAGGGTCTGGCCGCTGAAGGCCTCGCCCAGCGGCTCGGGCCCCATGGCGGCGAACCACGGGTGGGCGGCCACGGCGTCGGTGGCGATCAGGTCCATGAAGCCGAACCGCCGGGGGTCGTGATAGGTGACCACCGCGCCCGCTTCGGTCTCGAACACCACGTGGGCGTGCTTGTCGTCGGGCCTGACCTCGCGGGCGAAATCGCCCGGCCGGATCGTCCCCTCAGGCGCGGCGATCTCGAAGCGGCCGGTCATGCCCAGGTGCATCACCAGGGTGTCGCCGCGATTCAGCGGGGCCAGCAGGTACTTGGCCCGTCGCTCCAGCCGCAGGATCGTCGCCCCGCTCAGGCGCTGGACGAAGCCGTCGGGCAGGGGGAAGCGCAGGTCGGGCCGGTTGGCGCGCACCCGGCTCAGGCGGGCGCCGCTGAGGGTCGGCTCGAGGCCCCGGCGGACCGTCTCGACTTCGGGCAATTCGGGCAAGGGCGGCCTCAAGAAGGTGACGTGACGCGACGCGCGGTCTAATAGCGAACCATCCTATAGTGAGCCCGGCGAAAGACGTCATGAGCAAGCCTGCCGCCACATTCGGTTTCAAGGACGTCGACCCCTCGGTGAAGGCCGGCCTGGTGCGCGGGGTCTTCGATCGCGTCGGCCAAGAACTACGACCTGATGAACGACCTGATGAGCGGGGGGCGTCCACCGCCTGTGGAAGGACGCCGTCGCCGCGCGCCTCAACCCGCAACCGGGCGAGGTGATCATCGACTGCGCCGGCGGCACCGGCGACATGGCCCGGCGCTTTGCCAAGATGGCGCGCCGCGCCCAGGAGCGCCGGGGCGGCCCCGACGCGGTGATCAACATCATCGACTACAATGCCGAGATGATCGCCGCCGGCATCGAGAAGGGCGGCGAGCCCGAGATCACCTGGACGGTCGGCGACGCCCAACGCCTGCCCCTGCCCGACGCCTATGCCGACGCCTATGTGATCTCGTTCGGCATCCGCAATGTCACCGATATCGACGCGGCCCTGCGCGAGGCCCGGCGGGTGCTCAAGCCCGGCGGCCGCTTCATCTGCCTGGAGTTCTCGCGCCCGGTGACCGAGGCGCTTGCGAAAGCGTATGACGCCTACAGCTTCAAGGTCATCCCCCAGGTCGGCGAGTGGGTGGCCAAGGATCGCGAGGCCTATCAGTACCTGGTCGAGAGCATCCGCCGCTTCCCCGACCAGCGCACCTTCGCGACCATGATGGAAAACGCCGGCTTCAAGCGGGTGACGATCAGCAACTTCACCGGCGGCGTCGCGGCCATGCACCAGGGCTGGGCGCTGTAGGGGCGGCAGCCCGAGCCAACGCGACACGAGCCCGTGGGCGCGATTTCGGCAAGCCGGTGATCCTGGACGAACGCGTCGTGGCGAGGGAGAGCGTCTGAAACGCCGGCCCCCCTCTAAACCGCCCGCCATGGCGAGGCCGCGCCTTAAAGCCTTGCAGGCGAGCTTGCTCTGGGGTCTGGCCGTGTCAAGGACGACGCGTCGCGTCGCCGCGACGCGGCCGCCAGAGGCGGTCCTTGACACGGCCAGACCCCAGAGCTCCGATCCACCAAGGGTTTAAGGCGTAGCCACATCCGGGGCGGATGCGGGCGGTCGCCAGAAGCAGGCCTTCGGAAAGGCCGCGCGGGGTGGACCTCGGACATCTTGCGCCCCGTTTGAGGTAGGTCGCGGTGCGGTCCGACGTAAGCTAAGCTTACCAGATGCATACTCTCGACACGGCGCAATGGACGATGCGGCCTGCCACAGCGGGGCAAGTCATTCTGGCCTGTATTGGAGTTCCGTTTGTAGCGTTGGGCCTGGTGGGTGCCTGGGCCAGTTTTACCAGTGGCGATCTGCTCTGGGCGGTCATCATCGGTATTGCCCTGCCTTCTGGTGGGTGCTGGCTGCTAACTGAAATATCGACGGTTCGCCTGCATCTTACCGAGGAAAGGCTTTGGCTCACGCGAAGAGGCTTCGTCTGTTGGTCGGTTGAGCGTGACCAAGCAGTGTTAGAACCGGGCGGGGTCGGCGATCTCTCCACTCTTCCCGGTTTGATCGTCATCGAGAGAAAATCGGGAAAGAAAGTGGGCGAGATCATCAGTGGTCAATTCCGAGCCGACGAACTGGCGAAACTCAGGGCGGCGCTAAGCATACCGGCCGCCTAGAGTCCGAATTGGGTCGAACCCGGACCATCGGCGTCAGTTTCAGAGGCCGACATTCCAAGGTAGAGGGCGGACGTTCAGGAAATCCTCGCCCAGTGGGGGAGGTGGCCCAGAGCGCCGGAGGGGGTGGCGCTGCGACGGAGGGGAAGACCCTCAGTCGCGGAGTTTTATCCTCGGGCACGCGCTTCGCGCGACCCGGGGCGACAGCTCCCCCAAAGGGGGAGCATCTGGGGTCAGCTCAGGGCCCGAAAGCGGATTTCACCCCTTCCCGAGAGCCTTCCCTGCCCCCTTTTCGCGGCCGCCGGCGGGTCTGCGGCCAAAGCGGCCTTGACCGGGGGGCGCGGAGCGGGCTTTGAGGCCGGGCATGAGCTTTTTTCCGCCCCGCCGCCGTCTGCCGACTGAAGGTCTCACCGCATGAGCCGCCTCGCCGCCTTCGGTCGCCTGGTCGCCGCCGGCTGGGCCCTGGTCCGGGCCGACGCCCTGATCCCGCGCGAGGTCGAGCCGCTGCTGCCGCCCGGCCCGCTGTGGCTGGGCCGGGTGCTGCGGCTGGCGGCCGGTGGTCAGGCCCGCAAGGGTCGGCCGGGCGAACGTTTGGCACACGCCCTGGAGCGCCAGGGACCCGTCGCGATCAAACTCGGCCAGTTCCTCTCGACCCGGGCCGACATCTTCGGCGCCGCCTTCGCCGAGGACCTGAGCCGCCTGAAGGACCGCCTGCCGCCGTTCCCGCTGGACGTCGCCCTGGCCGAGGTCGAGCGCAGCCTGGGCCGGCCGATCAGCGCGCTCTATGCCAGCTTCGAGCCCTCGGTGGCCGCCGCCTCCCTGGCCCAGGCCCATCCGGCCACCCTGCTGGACGGGACCGCCGTGGCCGTGAAGGTGCTGCGGCCGGGCATTGAACATCGCGTGCTGCAGGACAGCGCCACCCTGCGCCTGGCCGCCGACCTGGCCCATCGCCTGGTCCCCGCCGCCCGCCGGATGCGGCCGCGCGACTTCGTCGAGATCGTCATCCGCGCCCTCGACCTGGAGATGGACCTGCGGTTCGAGGCGGCCGGCTGCGCCGAGCTGGGCGAGGCCATGGCGGTCGACAGCTATATGCGGGCGCCCGACGTGGTCTGGGACGGGGTCGGCAAGCGCGTTCTGACCCTGGGCTGGGCCCCGGGCATGGCCCTGTCGGATCCCGCCGCCCTCGACCAGCCGGGCCTGGACCGTCCGGCCCTGGCCAATGCCGTGACCCGCGGCTTCCTGGCCCAGGCCCTGGATCACGGCCTGTTCCACGCCGACCTGCACGAGGGCAACCTGTTCGTCGGGCCGCCCAGCGCGATCACGGCGGTCGATTACGGCATCGTCGGACGGCTGGGCGCGGCGGAACGGAAATATCTGGCCGAGATCCTCTACGGCTTCCTCAATCGCGACTATCCGCGCGTCGCCAAGGTGCATTTCGACGCCGGCTATGTGCCCGCCCACCAGGATATCGACGCCTTCGCCCAGGCCCTGCGGGCGGTGGGCGAGCCGGTGTTCGGCCGTCAGGCCCGCGACGTGTCGATGGGCCGGCTGCTGGCCCAGCTGTTCGAGATCACCGCCCTGTTCGAGATGGCCCTGCGCCCCGAGCTGGTGCTGCTGCAAAAGACCATGGTCACGGTCGAGGGCGTGGCCCGCCGCATCGATCCCGGCCACGACCTGTGGGCCGCCGCCGACCCGGTGGTGCGCCGCTGGATCGGC
>NZ_PEGG01000222.1 GCF_002737765.1 Caulobacter sp. B11
GGGGGTGTAGATTTCCAGCCGAATACGGATGTCGAACAGCCGCTGCGCCCGCTCTCGGAAGAAGATCAGATTATCGAACGGCGACAGCAGGGCCGCGCCCTTGACGGCGCGGGGACGCCGGGCCCCGACGGTCAGATAGGCCGGCTGGCCCCAGCCCTCGACCTGCACCGCCTCAAGCACCCCTGCGTCAAGCAGGCTGGCCAGGGCGCGACGCGTGTCGCTCAGGCCCAGACGGAAATAGTCCCTCAGGTCCCGCTCTGTGGCGATGCCCAGGGCCTTGGCGGCGAGGGCGAGGAGCGTCGCCTGAGCGTCAGCGCGGTCCGGCGTCGCCGCCGCGCCAATCGATGGCGGCAGGACCTGCTCAGATAGACCATAGACCCGTTCAAAGCCGCCGCGACGGGTGACCGTCGTCAGGTCGCCGACCCAGAACAGGCACTCGACGGCCCGCTTGGCCTCGCTCCAACCCCACCAGCCGCCCTGTCCCTTGGCGCCAAGATCCAGGTCAGAGGCCGCCAGCGGCCCGCGCCGCTGAAACTCACCGAGCGTTCTGTCGATGAACTCAGGGTGTCCACGCAAATAGGCGGCGACATTCTTCCAGACGCCGAGCCCGTCGCGGGCGTCGGCCATCCGCCAACGGAGCAGGGTGTGCAGGGCCAAGGGCATCAACGAGGCCTCGTGGCCCCAATATTCGAACAGGGCCGGCGCCGGGCCCCAGGCCAGGTCTTCCAGCAGATCGCGCGGGTAGGGACCCAGTCGCGAGAACAGCGGCAGGTAGTGCGACCTTGAGACCACATTGACCGAATCGATCTGGAGCATGCCCAGGCGCTCGATCGCCGCCAGCAGATGCTGTCGTGTCGGACTTGCAGGGCGGGCGACGCCGAACCCCTGGGCGGCCAGGGCGATTCGGCGGGCCTCGGCGCGCGAGAGGGTCTTGGTCATGTCGCCAGCAGACCCTCGCGCCGAGCCCGAGGCAAGTCGGGGCCGACGACGAATCGCGCCGGTCAGGACAGGTCCTGGGCGCTGGGTGTCGTTCTGAAATGACTTAAAAGGTGTTGGCGTCAGCCGTGACGCTGCGGAAACCTAGCGCGCGACGCCGGTAATTTCCTTGATCATCGCCTGGACCGAGGACTTACCGCCAGCATTCCAGACCTGCTTCAGCTGGGCCAGGGTGCGCGCGGCGGCGTCATCGAATTTCCAGTCACAGTCGTCAAAGCGGCAGTCATTGAAGGTCGGCAAATCGCCGCCAGCATAGACCATCTTGCAGGTCTGGAAGGCGCAATCGACGAAGTCTTCGCCGTCCAGAAGGACGGTTTCGTGGTTGAATCGGGCCGCGGTCTGCATCTCAAATCCTTGGGGATTTAGTCGTCCTGCGGCTTTGCAGGCGCGCCGGCGGCTTCAGCTTCAGCCTGGGCCTGTTCACGCGCACGGCGCTTGATGTCGGCCTTTTCGGCGGCCTTGGCGGCCTTGGCGCGCTCGCGATCGAGACGATCGTGAGCATAGTTGGGAGGTCTCGCCAACTTTAGTCTCCGGTAGGGGTCGAGGCCGGCCGGTTTCCCGGCCGGCGCTGTTCCTTAGGCCGCCGTCAGCTGGCCAGCGGACATCTTGCCGCTGCGCTGATCGCGTTCCAGTTCGTAGTTCAGCTTTTGACCTTCATCCAGGCCACGCATGCCGGCGCGTTCAACGGCCGAGATGTGCACGAAAACGTCGGCGCCGCCGTCGTCAGGTTGGATGAAGCCGAAGCCCTTGGTTCCGTTGAACCACTTAACAGTACCGGTAGCCATTGGGGTGGCCTTTCAAGTTCAAGAATTCATGCCACCCCACGGGCCGCACGACCAAATTTTCGGGAAGGATCAGGGAAGACTCGGTAACTCGATCCGAAGACCAAGCGTGGAGAGCAACCGAACCAATTCGATATTCGACGCGAGACGTATTTCACAAAATCAGGAGGGGCGCCAGCAAATTGCAAAATAGGAAATCCCTGATGGGGCGAGCCGCTCGGAGATTGACCAGCAACGGGCGGTCCGGAGCCTGGTTTGCCCAGCCGAGTTGGCGCCCCCCCAAACCCCGCGCCGGCGGGATCGTCGCGACGATCCGGGGCGGCTATGGACCACGGTCTTGTTGTGCAGCTGGGTCTTGCCGACGCCCAGCCGGTTAAGCGACGGGTGAGGCCGGCCAGCGCGAAGTCTTGCTGGGCCTCCTTGAGAAGGAGATCAACCGCCGTCGACCGTTGAGCCAGGCCCGGCTGGTCGGAACGGGAAGACCTAGCCCATCGTCGACCTTGGGGATGTCGGCATTTCCAGCGCTTTTCTGGCTGGGCTCGTTGTCGCTCCAGTCCAACCGAAGAATTGTTGGCGGGCAGCCTTAGACAGTTTTGGGTTGATGGAGCCTCTATTTCACAGGCCGCGTACGAGAGGCGGTCTTCAGGCGGCCTGCGCTGCATCTTGTGCGTCATCGCTCGCCAGCGTGGCCTCGATCAACTGGCTTACGCGTTGGGGGAGGCGGAAAGGATCGAAGGGCTTGGTAATGACGCCGACCGCGCCGGTTTCCATTAGGCTAGCTTGTTGGCGTTCGAGCGCCAGGCCAGTGATGTAGATGATCGGCGGAGGGTTACTGCTGGTCGCCTTTATCTGCGCGACGAGATCCTCCACACAGACGCCCGGTATTACCGCGTCGAGGAGAATGACATCAAATTCTTCGTCGCGAATGAGGCGAATGGCTTCATTCACATCGGATGTCACTCGAACAGTGGATTCCACATCCATGTCAAAACTGATGGAAACCAACTCGAGCAGTATCTTTTCGTCGTCGATATATAAGGCGCGCATAGCTCGGGGGCCTTGGCTACAAATATCATGAATCGTTATCAGGCGATCCTGCTCGACGGCTATAGGTAATTTAACCTAGTCTATTAGCCATATCAGGGGTCAAATTGTCGCAAGACGGGTCCATCGCGAAGACCTCAGCAGCTGACGCTCCGTCTTTGTCGTCGAGCTGTATTGGAGGCCTGGAAACGTTCTCGCGCCGTCCTAGAGGCCTTTCCGATCTGATGGAATCATCTGAGGCGGGCGAAAAGGCCGCAAAAGCTAACGCTTAGGGCGCTTATTGCTCCAATGACCGTACCACATTTATCGGCAAATGCCCTCGCGGAGCCTGCCGCACGGTCGATCCAGGCGCTAGAGGCGCAATGACGCAGTGACCGCTGACGGCCTTGGCGTTAAGTATAATCACAGAGAGCTATTCCAACGACCAAACGCCTAGCGCGAGGCTGAAGTTTGCCCAGGACGATCTTTGCCATCGACGATGATCCGCTGATGCTTGAGATCCTGGCGCAGGTTCTTTCGCCGCCCGCCTATCATCTGGTTGGGGCCCTGAGCGGCCAAGGCGGCTTGGATATGGTCTTTCGGGCCCCGCCGGATCTCGTATTGCTCGACCTCGGGCTCCCGGACCTGCCCGGCATGTCGGTGCTCAAGACCCTGAAGGACCGGGTCAGTTGGTCAAAAGTTCCGATCGTGATGCTCACCGCCGACAATGCGCTCGAACCCATAGTCAAGGCCCGCGACCTGGGCGCCCGTGGCTATCTCTGCAAGCCGATTTCAGCCGTCGGATTTGCCGGGGTTGTCGCGGATTTGCTGGCGAGCTCGGATGTCGTTTGGCTTGACGACCTGACGCGACTGAGGCGGGCGAGGGGAACTGATCGCGTCGGGCTGTCCCACCCTCACGGCGGCTAATTCCAGCAGAGCAACATTAACCCTATGCGCACGTCCTTATGCCAAGCGTCGCGCTTGAGGGGGAGGCATGGCATTGGACGAGACAGCGCGCCTAGAGGCTTTGTGGGCATTAGGCGTGATGGACACTCCGCCCGAAGCGCGGTTCGACCGCATCACCGCGCTCGCGAGCGACCTTTTCGACGCGCCGATCGCCCTGGTTTCCTTGGTCGACGAGCACCGACAATGGTTCAAGTCGCGCGTCGGCCTTGAGGCCTGCTCAACCGATCGCTCGCTGGCCTTCTGCGCGCATGCGATCGAGATGGGTCCTGACGCGGTAATGATCGTCGAGGACGCGACCTTGGATCCGCGTTTTGCGACCAATGCGCTAGTGACCCAAGCGCCTGACATCCGGTTCTATATGGGCGCCACGCTCACGACCGCCGATGGCTTCAACCTCGGAACGCTCTGCGTTATCGACACAAAATCCCGTCCGACGCCGTCCGAACGCGAGCAGCGGCGTCTCCGTCAGCTCGCGCAAGTCGTGGTCGATGAGCTCGTCTTGGGGCAGTCGGTGCGGAGAGTGGCCGAAAAAGCGAACCCTACTGCTCATGGCTGAAACCATGTCGGGCGTGGGTCACTGGCGCCTCGACATAGCCAGCGGCAAGGTCGAGTGGTCTGACGTGGTTTACGTTATTCACGGCGTTAGCCGAGACACGTTTGATCCCAATCTGGGCGATGCGCTGCAATTCTATCATCCCGAAGACCGCGATGTCGTGAA
>NZ_PEGG01000223.1 GCF_002737765.1 Caulobacter sp. B11
GCCCGGATCCAGCCAGATCTTCTCGCGCGCCACCCCGGCGGCCATGGCGGTCAGGGCCCGGGCCAGCAGGAAGGCCTCGACCTGGCCGACCACGTCGTCATAGGCCGGCGCGTCCTGCATGCCGCCCGGCTCGCCCAGCATGTGCATCAGCACGATCTCGCAGCCCAGTTCGGCGCGCGACCTCGGGCCGTCGGGGCTGAAGCGCAGGGCGGCGACGTCGTTCCAGATCGTCGCCCCGGCCGCCACGGCGGCGCGGGCCACGGCGGGCTTCATGGTGTCGATGGACAGGGCGATGTCGCTCTCGCGCCGGATCGCGTGATCAGCGGGATGACCCGGGCCAGCTCCTCGGCCTGCGCCACCGGCGCGGCCCCGGGCCGGGTGCTCTCGCCGCCGATGTCGAGGATCTGCGCGCCCTGCGCGATCAGCCGCCGGGCATGGTCCAGGGCCGAGTCCGGGGCCAGGAACCGGCCGCCGTCGGAAAAGCTGTCGGGCGTCACATTGACGACGCCCATGACGCGGGGGCTGGGAAACGGGGCCATGCCGGTCTTTTAGGCTCCGAAAGGCCGCGCCGCCACCGCGCGATGGGGCCGCGCCGGCGTCTGGCCGTTTGTGCCCGCCGCCCGGCTCTGCTATCTCGGCCCGCATGACCCGCGTTCGTCTTTTCTCGCGAATTATCCGCCCGGCGTGACGCTGCCGGACAGGCTTGCGCGCGCGCCGGGCGCTTCTCACTCCGTCATTCCCGACCCACGGCGCGGCGCAGTCGCGCGGGCCGTGCCGGGAACCCAGACCTTCCAAGCTGGATAGCTTTCCCATGGCCGACGACGCCACGACCGCCCGCGACTATCGCGAAACCGTCTTCCTTCCCGACACCCCGTTCCCGATGCGCGGCGGCCTGCCCAAGAAGGAGCCCGAGCTCCTGGCCGGCTGGGCCGCCCTGTCCGACAAGGGCCTGTACGGCGCCGTGCGCGCCAAACGCCAGGCCGACGGCGCGCCGCTGTTCGTTGCTGCACGACGGCCCGCCCTATGCCAATGGCGCCATCCATATCGGCCACGCGCTCAACAAGATCCTCAAGGACTTCGTGGTCCGCTCGCGCTTCGCCCTCGGCTACGACGTCGACTATGTGCCCGGCTGGGACTGCCACGGCCTGCCGATCGAGTGGAAGATCGAGGAAGAGTTCCGCGCCAAGGGCCGCCGCAAGGACGAGGTCCCGGCCGAGGAATTCCGCACCCGCTGCCGCGAATACGCCGGCGGCTGGGTCGAGGCCCAGAAGGTGGAGTTCCAGCGCCTGGGCGTGCTGGGCGACTGGTGGAACCGCTACGCCACCATGGACTTCAGCAGCGAAGCCACGATCGTCGCCGAGTTCCACAAGTTCGCCCAATCCGGCCAGCTCTATCGCGGCTCCAAGCCGGTGATGTGGAGCCCGGTCGAGCGCACGGCCCTGGCCGAGGCCGAGATCGAATACCACAACCATGTCAGCCCGACCGTGTGGGTGAAGTTCCCGGTCAAGGTCTATGACGAGGAGCATTACGCCCTGTCGGGCAATCCGGCCGGCGACAATGTCTTCCGCCTGCCGCCCAATGACGCCAGCGTGGTGATCTGGACCACCACGCCGTGGACCATCCCCGCCAACCGGGCGATCAGCTTCAACCCCAAGGTCGAGTACGGCCTCTATGAGGTCGAGGCTATCGAGGAGAACCTCGAATTCGCCCCGTGGTCGAAGGTCGGCGATCGCCTGATCGTCGCCGACAAGCTGGCCGACGATGTTCGCAAGGCCGCCAAGGTCGCCGCCTGGCGCCGGGTCGAGCCCGTCGACCCCACCGGCCTGATCTGCGCCCACCCGCTGGCCCAGTTCGATGAGGGCTTCGGCTTCGAGGTGCCGCTGCTGGCCGGCGACCACGTCACCGACGACGCCGGCACCGGCTTTGTCCACACCGCCCCGGGCCACGGCGCCGACGACTATCTGGTGTGGCTGAAGAGCGGCTACAGCCTCGACTCCATCCCCGACACCGTCGATCCCGACGGCGCCTATTTCCCGCACGTGCCGCTGTTCGCGGGCCTCAAGGTCATCGAGACCGAGGGCAAGAAGGCCGGCAAGTTCGGTCCCGCCAACGGCGCGGTGATGGACAGGCTGATCGAGGCCGGAAACCTTTTGGCCCGCGGCCGGGTCGAGCACAGCTACCCGCACAGCTGGCGCTCGAAAGCCCCGATCATCTTCCGCAACACCCCGCAGTGGTTCATCCGCATGGATCAGCCGCTCGACAGCGGCAAGACCCTGCGCGAGACGGCGATCCAGGCCATAGCCGACACCGCCTTCCACCCCGACGCCGGCCGTAATCGCATCGGTTCGATGGTCGAGAGCCGCCCCGACTGGCTGGTCAGCCGCCAGCGCGCCTGGGGCACGCCCCTGGCCATGTTCGTCGACAAGACCACCGGCGCGCCGCTTATGGACCCGGCGGTCAACGCCCGCATCCTCGACGCCATCCGCGAAGGCGGGGCCGACGCCTGGTTCCTGCGTCCCGACGCCGCGTTCCTGGGGCAGGCCTATGACGCCGCCCAGTACGAGAAGGTCGGCGACATCCTCGACGTCTGGTTCGACTCCGGCTGCACCCACGCCTTCACCATCGAGGGCCGGGCCGACAGCGCCTGGCCGGCAGACCTGTATCTCGAAGGCTCCGACCAGCATCGCGGCTGGTTCCAGTCGTCGCTGCTTGAAGGCTGCGGCACCCGCGGCCGCGCGCCCTACAAGGCGGTGCTCACCCATGGCTTCACCCAGGATGAGAACGGCGAGAAGATGTCCAAGTCCAAGGGCAACACCATCGAGCCGCAGACCATCACCAAGGAAAGCGGCGCCGAGATCCTGCGGCTGTGGGCGGCGATGGTCGACTATTCGGAAGACCAGCGGATCGGCAAGACCATCCTGGCCACCACCACCGACGCCTATCGCAAGCTGCGCAACACCACCCGCTATCTGCTGGGGGCGCTGGAAGGCTTCGACGAGGCCGAGCGGGTCACCGACTACGCCGACTTCCCGCCCCTGGAAAAGTTCATCCTCCACCGCCTGTGGGAACTGGATGGCCAGGTCCGCGCCGCCTATGAGGCCTATCGCTTCAGCGACGTGATCCGGCCGCTGATCGAGTTCTGCCAGGGCGACCTGTCGACCCTGTTCTTCGACATCCGCAAGGACAGCCTCTATTGCGACAAGCCCACGGAACTGCGCCGCCGGGCCTATCGCACCGTGCTGGACTACGTCTTCGAGCGCCTGACCATCTGGCTCTCGCCCCTGACCAGCTTCACCATGGAAGAGGCGTGGATGACGCGCTTCCCCGAGGCCGGCTCCAACAGCCTGCGGGTGATGCCGGCGACGCCGGCGCAGTGGGAAAACCCCGCCGAGGCCGCCCGCTGGGCCAAGGTCGAGATGGTGATGTCGGTGGTGACCGGGGCCCTGGAAGTCGAACGCCGTGAAAAGCGCATCGGCTCGGCCCTGGAGGCCGCGCCGGTGGTTCATGTCGCCGAGCCTGACCTGCTGAACGCCTTCGACGGCCTCGACGCCGCCGAGGTGTTCCGCACCAGCGCCGCGACCCTGGTGGCCGGCGACGGCGGGGCGTTCACGACCGACGAGGTCAAGGGCGTCTCGGTGGATCCCGTCCAGGCCCAGGGCAACAAATGCGCCCGCTCGTGGCGGATCCTGCCCGAGGTCGGAACCGATCCGCGCTATCCGGAACTTAGCCTGCGCGACGCCGACGCCGTGGCGTGGTGGGATCAGCAGAAGGGGTAACGCCCTTCCCCCTTGATGGGGGAAGGGTTGGGGATGGGGGTGACGCGGCCTTGAAACCGGGCCGAGGCCTGGGCCAATTGCCGCCGCCGCGTCACCCCCACCCTACCCTCCCCCATCACGGGGGAGGGTTCAGACCTTTACGGACGCGCCAATTTGGGGCTGAGAAAGACAATGCCGAACATCACCCGCCAAGGCTGGATCGCCTACGCCATCGCCCTGGGCACGATCGTGCTGGACCAGCTCAGCAAGCTGTGGGTGCTGGGCCTGCTGGGGGCGACCCAGGGGGTCAGCGTCCCGGTGCTGGGCCCGCTGCACCTGACCATGGTCCACAACGAGGGCATGAGCTTTGGCCTGTTTCGCGGCTCGGAGGTCAGCCGCTGGCTGCTGACCCTGTTCTCGGCGGTGGTGGTGCTGGTGCTGGCCAACTGGGCGCGCAAGGCGACCAAGCCGCTGCTGGCCGCCGGCCTGGGCCTGATCATCGGCGGGGCGTTCGGCAACAACCTGATCGACCGGGTCCTGTACGGCTATGTCGTCGATTTCATCGATGTCTCGCGCCTGTATTTCCCCTGGGTGTTCAACGTCGCCGATTCGGCGATCAGCGTCGGGGTGGCCCTGCTGCTGCTCGACAGCTTCCTGACCGGCGAAAAGAAGCTGGTCGAACCGACCGAATAAGGCCGCAATCGACAGAGAGATTGGCGCCCGCGCGATGATGTCGTATCGAGTGCCACGAAATTTCGGCCCCAACGGGCCCGCTGGAGCAGCTGTTCATGAGTTTCTATCGGGTCGCGACCCTGAGCGTTCTGGCCGCCGTCGCCGCCACGAGCCTCGCTGGTTGCCAATCGGCCTCCAAGGCGCTGGGCATGAACAAGGTGGTTCCCGACGAATTCCGCGTCGTCACCAAGGCCCCGCTGGTGGTTCCGCCCGACTACGCCCTGCGTCCGCCGGCCCCCGGCGAGCCCCGCCCGCAGGAGCTGCAGCCGGAAAGCGCCGCCCGTCAGGCCCTGATCGGCGAAAGCG
>NZ_PEGG01000224.1 GCF_002737765.1 Caulobacter sp. B11
AATATTTCACTGCCCTCATAGATATCATCTTCGTAGATGGCTATGCGGAAGACCGCTGTAGTCTGGCCTGGTTTGAAAGTTATAGTTTGCGGCGCAATATCCATGTCGCCTTGGCGATAGGATGACGCTTGTACAACAACCGTGACGAATTCGGCCGATGCCTCCGAAAGCTCAAGTGTTCTTTCGACGTAAGCGCTCCCCTCGGACACGTCCGTCCACGGGCCGACAAATCGAACTAGTGGCCCATTCGATATACTCATCGACACACCTTCACTCGACGACTTGCTGTCCACGCGCTCTACTCCAATCGCTGGCAGAGTCCCAATTTCCCGGGAACGGCACAACAATGAATTGAGCATCGGTTAGTCCTTCAACTAGCATCAGCCACCACTAAATCGCAACCAGAGATGGCGAGCGATGGCTCCGGACCGTCGCTTTCCGACCTTCTCCGAAATGCGGTGGAGCCTTGTGTCTTGGACGAAGAGGCATACCGGTGTCTGCCAACCGGTGCGGGGGTAGCCTCGCCTCCTCACGCCAGATACGCGGCCACAATCGATGCTAGCAGGGAGCTAGAAGCTACGCTGTCATCGATCAGCGACCAGCCGACGAACACGCCGGCGTGTTGGCCCGCCCCCACTTCACACAAAAAAGCGCCCGTCGCGGCAAGTCGCGGCGGGCGCTTTATCAAATTAACGGTCGGACTGCCTACCGCGCGAACTTCTGGAACTTGATACGCTTGGGGATCAGGCTGTCGGCGCCCAGGCGGCGCTTCTTGTCTTCTTCGTACATCTCGAAGTTGCCCTCGAACCATTCGACGTGGCTGTCGCCCTCGAAGGCCAGGATGTGGGTGGCCAGGCGGTCCAGGAACCAGCGATCGTGGGAGATGACCACGGCGCAGCCGGCGAACTCTTCCAGGGCCTCTTCGAGGGCCTGCAAGGTTTCGATGTCCAGGTCGTTGGTCGGTTCGTCGAGCAGCAGCAGGTTGCCGCCGGTGGCCAGGGTCTTAGCCAGGTGGACGCGGTTGCGCTCACCGCCCGACAGCAGGCCGACCTTCTTCTGCTGGTCGGCGCCCTTGAAGTTGAAGCTGCCGACATAGGCGCGGGAGTTAATCTCGCGCTTGCCGACGATCATGATGTCGGTGCCGCCGGAGACTTCTTCCCAGATGGTCTTGTTGGGATCCAGGGCGTCACGCGACTGGTCGACATAGGACAGCTTGACGGTCTCGCCGACCTTGACCGTGCCCTGGTCGGGCTGCTCGCGGCCGGTGATCAGCTTGAACAGCGTCGACTTGCCGGCCCCGTTGGGGCCGATGACGCCGACGATGCCGTTGGGCGGCAGGCGGAAGGACAGGTCCTTGAACAGGACCTTGTCGCCATATTCCTTTTCCAGGCCTTCGACTTCCAGCACCAGGCTGCCCAGGCGCGGGCCGGGCGGGATCTGGATGTGGGCGTGGGTCTGGGCCAGGCGCGCATTGTCCTGGGCGGCGACCATTTCCTCATAGCTCGCCAGGCGGGCCTTGGACTTGGCCTGACGGGCCTTGGGCGAAGAGCGCACCCATTCCAGTTCGCGGGTCAGGGCGCGCTGGCGGCTGTCGGACTCCGACTGCTCCTGCACGACGCGCTTGGTCTTCTGCTCCAGCCAGCCGGAATAGTTTCCCTCGTAGGGCACGCCCTTGCCGCGATCGAGCTCCAGCGTCCACTTGGTGACCTGATCGAGGAAGTAGCGATCGTGGGTGACCAGGATCACGCAGCCCGGAAAGTTTTCCAGGTGATGCTGCAGCCAGGCCACAGACTCGGCGTCCAGGTGGTTGGTGGGTTCGTCGAGCAGCATGATGTCGGGCTTGCTGAGCAGCAGGCGCGCCAGGGCGATGCGGCGCTTTTCGCCGCCCGACAGGTTTTCGATATTGGCGTCGTTGGGCGGGCAACGCAGGGCGTCAATGGCCATCTCGACCTTGGAGTCGATGTCCCACAGATCGCGCGTATCGATGATCTCCTGGAGCTTGGTCATCTCCTCCATGAGTTCGTCGGAATATTCCTCGCCCAGCTTGTTGGCGCATGCGTTGTATTTGTCGAAGATCTGCTTGTCCTCGCAGTCGGCGATGACATTGCCCCAAACGTCCTTGGTCGGGTCCAGCACCGGCTCCTGCGGCAGGTAGCCGCGGCGGATGCCCTCGGCGGCGCGCGCCTCGCCCGAGAACTGGTCGTCCAGGCCGGCCATGATCTTCAGCAGGGTCGACTTGCCCGAGCCGTTGACGCCCACGACGCCGATCTTGGCGTCGGAATAGAACGACAGCCAGATGTTCTCGAAGATCTTCTTGCCGCCGGGGAAGGCCTTGGTGAGGCCTTGCATCTGGAAAATATACTGCTGGGCCATGGCTGGGCTGGATCTCGCTGATCGAAGGTCGGGGACGGGCGCTGAAATAGCGCCCGGGGGCCGTTTGCGCAATGTCGCTGGCCCCGATGGCCAAAGGGCCAGCTTCACCATTCCGTCGCGAGACTGTCGGACAGTCGACATTATTGTGTCGTTAGGCCGTCATCCCCGGCTGTTACCCGGCCCCACAGACCCGGCGCGCTTCTTGCGGGACCGGGCAAGGGGATAGACCATGAAACATCATCTGATGCTGGGCGCCGCCTCGGCCGCCCTCCTGCTGATCGCCGCCGGCCCGTCGCTGGCCGCCGAAACCACCGTTCCCGCCGCGCCGACCGAAGTCGACGCCGTCGTCGTCATCGGCCAGGGCCAGAGCCGCCAGGTGCAGACGCTGAACAGCGAAGCCATCTCGCTGGAAGCCGCCGGCACCAGCCCGCTGAAGGCCATCGACAAGCTGCCGGGCGTGACCTTCCAGTCGGCCGACGCCTTCGGCGCCTATGAGTGGTCGACCCGCATCTCGATCCGCGGCTTCAACCAGAACCAGCTGGGCTTCACCCTCGACGGCGTGCCGCTCGGCGACATGAGCTACGGCGCCCATAACGGCCTGCACATCAGCCGCGCCATCACCAACGAGAACATCGGCCGCGTCGAGCTGGCCCAGGGCGCCGGCGCGCTCGGCGTCGCCTCGACCTCCAACCTCGGCGGCACGCTGCAGTTCTTCTCGCGCGCGCCCAGCGAAGCCATGGGCGGTCAGCTGAACGTCACGGGCGGCGCGGACAACATGTACCGGGTGTTCGGCCGCTACGACACCGGCGCCATCGAACAGCTCGGCGGCCTGCGCGCCTACGCCTCGATCGCCAGCCAGAGCACCGAGAAGTGGAAGGGCGGCGGCGACCAGAAGCAGTTCCAGTACGACGTGAAGGCCGTCCTGCCGATCGGCCAGGGCGATCTGACCGCCTTCTACAACGGCTCGCAGCGCCGCGAGCAGGACTATCAGGACCTGTCCTTCGCCCTGATCAAGCGCCTGGGCCGCAACTGGGACAACACTCGGCCCAACTGGGCCCTGGCGATCGCCGCGGCCAACGCCTACCAGAAGGGCACCGCCCTGCCCGCGCCGTTCACGACGGTCGACGACGCCTACTATGCCGGCGCCGGCGTCCGTGACGACGAACTGTTCGGCGCGACCCTGAACCTGCCGATCAATGACATGGTCAAGTTCAACGCCACCGCCTACGGCCACACCAACAAGGGCCAGGGCCTGTGGTACACGCCCTATGTCGCCAGCCCCGGCTATGGCGTGGTCGGCTCGACCGCCGCCCCGCTGTCGATCCGCACCACCGAGTACGACATTGATCGTCGTGGCCTGATCGGCGGCCTGACCGTCGACCTGGGCGCGCATGTGATCGGCGCCGGCTTCTGGGTGGAAAACAACGACTTCAACCAGGCCCGCCGCTACTACGCCGAAACCGCCTCGGCCCCGTCGCGCGATCCGCTGGACTTCCAGGAGACTCCGTTCTTCACCCAGTGGGCCTACAACTTCGAGACCAAGACCACGGTCGGCCATGTCGAAGACACCTGGACGGTCAACGACGCCCTGAAGGTCAATTTCGGCTTCAAGGCCATCAAGGTC
Source organism: Caulobacter sp. B11 (assembly GCF_002737765.1). Taxonomy (GTDB): domain Bacteria; phylum Pseudomonadota; class Alphaproteobacteria; order Caulobacterales; family Caulobacteraceae; genus Caulobacter. Next base: position 3,998 of record NZ_PEGG01000224.1, read on the forward strand.
GAAAACAGCGTCACCCGCGTCGCCGGCAACGCCCTGGCCGGCACGATCGAAAGCAAGGACAGCTTCCTGCCGCAGGTCGGGTTCGTCTTTAAGGCCACGCCCGACATCGAAGTGTTCGGCGGCTACACCGAGAACATGGGGGCCTATGTCTCGGCCGCCACGTCCGGCCCGTTCGGCTCGCAGAACCAGGCGGCGGTCGACTACATCGCCAAGACTCTGGAGCCGGAAGCCTCCAAGACCATCGAACTGGGCGCCCGCTATCGCAACGAGCGCTTCCAGGGCGTGGCCGCTGTCTATCACGTGGCCTTCGACAACCGCCTGCTGGCCGCCAGCACCGCCGCCCCGATCCTGGGCCTGCCCGCCGTTCTGTCGAACGTCGGTTCGGTCGAGACCCAGGGCCTGGAACTGGCCGGCACCTACAGCCTGACCGACGCCTGGAGCATCTACGGCGCCTACACCTATAATGACTCGACCTATCAGGACGATGTCATCAACGGTTCGGGCGTGGTCACCGTCC
>NZ_PEGG01000225.1 GCF_002737765.1 Caulobacter sp. B11
CCCTCAACGCCCTGCTCAAGAACCCCGAGCGCCTGGCCCGCATGGCCGACGGCGCCCGGTCGGTGGCCAAGCCCAACGCGGCCGAGGACCTGGCGGATCTGGTGGAGCGGGTGGCGCGGTAGCCAGGCGTCGATAGCGCCTGAAGCGCCATCGACCACGAGGCCAGCCCAAGCCGCCGCGCCGTCGAAGGCCGCCACGAGCCGCCCCACCACGCCCGCGCGCGCCGTCCGGGTGACAAGCGGGGCGAACTGGCGACAACTGGCGGGGTCCGTTCGCCCGCGCGGCGGAAGCCCGTTTCGACCCCGCCATCGAGAGCGCCCATGCCCAGCCCGTCCCAGCCCCTGTCCCGGACCCGCCAGGCCCTGGCGCTCCTGGCGGCCGTGAGCCTGACCGCCTCGTCGGCCCTGGCCGCGCCCGCGCGGGCGTGAAGGCGGTCGGCGATCACTATCAGCTGACCCGGGGCCTGGACGACTTCTACGACACCGCCTTCGTGCTGCGGGACGCTCGCACCGGCAAGCCGCGGGTCGTCGGCCTGGACGCGGCGGCCGAGCAGCTGTCGGCCTATGACGTGGTCTTCTATGGCGAGAGCCATCGCCACCCCGGGGTGCACCTGCAGCAGCAGCGGCTGTTCCAGGCCCTGGTCGCCCGCCATCCGCAATACATCCTGTCGCTGGAACAGTTCGAGCGCGACGTGCAGCCGGTGGTCGACGCCTATCTGGCCGGCAAGATCGGCGAGACCGCCCTGAAGGACCAGGGGCGGGCCTGGGACAACTATCCGACCTCGTACCGGCCTCTGGTCGAGTACGCCCGCGCCCGCGGCCTGCCGGTGGTGGCGGCCGAGGCCCCGGTCTGGGCCGTGGTCTGTATCGGCCAGTGGGGTAACGAGATCCTCGACCGCTTCACCCCGCAGGAGCGCGGCTGGGTGGCGCGCGACCTCAACCCGGGGACGGGGGCCTATCGCGGCAAATACATGAAATTCCAGGCCGGGGCGGCGGCCCATGGCGGCGGGGCCAGCCAGTCGCCCGAGGCCCTGCTGAAGGCCGAACGCAGCCTGGCTGGTCAGACCGCCCGCGACGACACCATGGCCGAGTCGATCTTCCTGGCTCTCAAGGCCCATCCGGGGGCCAAGGTGCTGCACCTGAACGGCAATTTCCACAGCGCCGGCTTCCTGGGCACGGTCGAGCGGCTGAAGCTGCGCGATCCGGGCCTGAAGATCGCGGTGATCGATCCGCTCGAGGTCGCCGATCCCCGGGCCCCGGCCTTCAAGGCGTCCGACCTCGACAACGGCACCCTGGTGCAGCTGCTCTATCCCAACCCGCCCAGCTTCGTGGACGGCGAGGACACCAGCGCCTGGGTCAAGGGCCTGATGGCCAAGCGCCAGTCCAATCCCTGCAAGTACAGCCCGCTCTGATCGCCTGGGCGGGCCCTCAGGGCTCGGCGCCGGTCTCGATCAGCGGCCGGGCCAGGCCCACGGCCTGCTCGACGCTGGTGGCGACCGGGACGGCGGCGAAGGGCCGCCAGCCGTCGCAGACCACCCGGGCGACGGCGTCGTCAGCCCCGCCCGGCGGGATCGGAACGGCTGGGCGCGGATCGCCGGTCAGGGGCCCCTCCTGGCCGCCGGCCCGGATGCTGGCGAAGGGACCATGGGCGATGGTCCGGGCCTGGCAGTCGATCACCTCATGCCGCCAGCCGCCCCAATAGGCCTGGGCCCCGGCCGTGAAGCCGCCCTCGGTCACCTGCAACAGGCGCAGCCGGGCGGTGGCGCCGGTCCGCTGGACGCCGCCCCAGTCGACGAAGACGGCGAAGCGGCCGACATCGGCTAGGCGCAACTCAAGCTGCGCCTGAGCGGGCGCCTGGGTCCGGGCGGGGCCCGTCCACAACATCGCGGCCAACAGGGCGTTTCGCAGCGGGCGCAAATGGTCTAATCGGCTTTTCATGATCCAGCGTCGACGCCCCGTACCCTTCGAACTCGGCCCCGTGCACTTCATCGGCATCGGCGGCATCGGCATGTCCGGCATCGCCGAGATCATGATCCGCATCGGCTACACCGTGCAGGGCAGCGACGCCAAGTCCAGCGCCAACACCGAGCGGCTGGAAAAGCTGGGGGCGCGGATCTTCGTCGGCCACGACGCGGCCCATGTCGAGGGCGCCTCGGCGATCGTCTATTCGACGGCGGTCAAGGCCGACAATCCCGAGATGGTCGCCGGCCGCGACAAGCGTCTGCCGCTGGTGCGCCGGGCCGAGATGCTGGCCGAGCTGATGCGGCTGCAGTTCTCGATCGCCGTGGGCGGCACCCACGGCAAGACCACCACCACCTCGATGGTCGCCGCCCTGCTCGACGCGGGCGCGCTGGACCCGACCGTGGTCAATGGCGGCATCATCAACGCCTATGGCACCAACGCCAAGGTCGGCGAGGGCGACTGGATCGTCGTCGAGGCCGACGAGAGCGACGGCTCGTTCCTCAAGCTGAAGTCCACCGTGGCCATCGTCACCAATATCGACGCCGAGCACCTGGACCACTGGGGCACCTTCGACGCGGTCAAGAAGGGCTTCCAGGACTTCATCGAGAACATCCCCTTCTACGGCTTCGCGGCGGTCTGCACCGACCATCCGGAAGTCCAGGCCCTGACCGCGCGGATCGAGAACCGCCGGCTGGTGACCTATGGCGTCAATCCCCAGGCCGAGGTGCGGGTTTCCAATATCGAGATGGGCCCCGACGGCTCGACCTTCGACATCATCGTCTCGCCCCTGAACGGCGAACAGGTCCGCTATGACGGGCTGAAGATGCCGATGGCCGGGCACCACAATGTGCTCAACGCCACCGCCGCCGTGGCCGTGGCCCGCGAGTTGGGCGTCGACGCCGACGCCATCCGGGCGGGTCTGGCCAGCTTCGGCGGGGTCAAGCGCCGCTTCACCACCACCGGCGTCGCCAATGGCGTGCGCGTCGTCGACGACTATGGCCACCACCCGGTCGAGATCGCCGCCGTGCTCAAGGCCGCCCGCGCCGTGACCCCGAACGGCAAGGTGATCGCCGTGGTCCAGCCGCACCGCTTCACCCGGCTGCGCGACCTGATGACCGAGTTCAGCTCGTGCTTCAACGACGCCGACACCGTGATCGTCGCCGACGTCTATACGGCCGGCGAGAGCCCCATCGAGGGCGTCGACAAGGACCACCTGGTCGAGGGCCTCAAGAAGTTCGGCCACCGCCGGGCCCTGGCCCTGGAAAACCCCACGGCCCTGCCGCGCCTGATCGCCGCCGAAGCCACCAGCGGCGACCTCGTCGTGCTGCTGGGGGCCGGCGACATCACCACCTGGGCCTATGCCCTGCCGGGGCAGCTGGAAGCGCTGGCGAAGTGAACGAGGCGACCCTGAATCCCTTCTCCCTTGCGGGAGAAGGTGGCGCGCAGCGCCGGATGAGGGGTTGAAGGCAGAAGCAACCGCGTACGACATCGCCGGACCGTCCGGCGCGACCCCTCATCCGTCGGCTTCGCCGACACCTTCTCCCGCAAGGGGAGAAGGAAAGGGCATCCCATGACCTGGAAAGCCAACCTCCCCGCCGTGCGCGGCAAGCTGCTGCTGGACGAACCCCTGGGCCCGTTCACCTGGTTCCGGGTCGGCGGGCCGGCCGAGGTGCTGTTCCTGCCGGCCGACGCCGACGATCTGCGCGACTTCCTCAAGGCCCTGCCGGCCGAGGTGCCGGTCCAGGCCCTGGGCGTGGGCTCCAACGTCATCATCCGCGACGGCGGCGTAGAGGGCGTGGTCATCCGCTGCGCCGGACGGGCCTTTGGCGAGGTCACGGTCGATCTCGAGGAGAACCTGATCATCGCCGGGCCGGCGGCGCTGGACGCCTCGGTCGCCCGGGCGGCGGCCAAGGCGGGGCTGGGCGGACTGGAATTCTATGTCGGCATCCCCGGAACGGTGGGCGGCGCCCTGACCATGAACGCCGGCTGCTATGGCCGCGAGACCAAGGATATCCTGGTCCGGGCCTGGGGCTATGACCGCTCCGGCGAGATCAAGGTCTGGACCAACGAAGACTTCGGCTTCACCTATCGGCATACCGAAGTACCGCCCAACAGCATGTTCTGGGTGCAGGCGATGTTCCGGGGCACGCCCGACGATCCGGCCGACGTGCGCGACCGCATGGCCGAAATCACCGCCCGCCGCGAGACCACCCAGCCGATCCGCGAGAAGACCGGCGGCTCGACTTTCAAGAACCCGCCGGGCCATTCGTCGTGGAAGCTGGTCGACGAGGCCGGCTGGCGCGGCAAGCCGTTTGGCGGGGCGATGTTCTCGCCCCTGCATTCCAACTTCCTGATCAATACGGGCGAGGCCACGGCGGCCGATCTGGAAGGCCTGGGCGACGCGGTTCGCGCCGATGTCCTGGCCAAGACCGGGATTCAGCTGGACTGGGAAATCAAGCGCATTGGGCGCCCCGCCTAGAGGCAGGTGGAAGGTTACGGATAGTTCATCCGGTTGTTGCCTATTCCCGGCGCCGACCGGTGCTATGAAACTGTCCCAAATCTGGGAGAATCCTCGCGCATGTTCCGCACCCTTCTGACCGCCGCCGCCGTATCCGCCCTGCTGGCCGGAACCGCCTTCGCTCAAGACGCCAAGATCGCCGAGGGCCTGCGCGACAAGGCCCTGCGCGATCACCTGGCCTGGGACATCACCGAGGACCTGACCACCAGCATCGGCCCGCGCCTGGTCGGCTCGCCGGCCATGGAAAAGGCCAAGGACTGGGGCGTGGCCAAGTTCAAGGCGTTGGGCTTCACCAACATCAAGGTCGAGGAATTCGCCAAGCCGTCCTGGACGCGCGGCGAGGAGAGCGCCTGGCTGATGGCGCCCTATGAGATGAACCTCAACCCGGTCGGCCTGGGCCGCACCATCTCGACCCCCGCCGGCGGCGTCGAGGCCGAGGTGGCGCTGTTCAAGACCTATGCCGAGATGATCGCCGCGCCGGAAGGCGCGCTGAAGGGCAAGATCGTGGTCATCACCCAGCCGATGGTCATGGCCCAGGACGGGGCCGGCTACGGCGTGGCCGGCATTTCGCGCCGGGCCGGGCCGGTCGAGGCGGCCAAGCGCGGCGCCGTGGCCATGCTGATCCGCTCGATCTCGACCTCGGATTCCTCGGTGCCGCACACCGGCAGCACCGCCAATGGCGAGGGCGTGGTGACCATTCCCGCCGCCGCCATCGGGGTGCCGGAAGCCGAGCAGCTGGAACGCCTGGCCGCCAAGGGCCCGCTGCGCATCAAGCTGAACCTGCAGTCCAGCTTCGATGCCAAGGACGTGGCCTGGAACATCTCGGGCGACATCCAGGGCTCGGAAAAGCCGGACGAGGTGATCGTCATCGGCGGCCACCTCGACAGCTGGGACGTCGGCACCGGCGCCCTGGACGACGCCACGGGCATCGCCATCACCACGGCGGCCGCCAAGCTGATCGGCGACCTGCCCAAGCATCCCAAGCGCACCCTCCGCGTGGTGATGTGGGGTTCGGAAGAAAGCGGCGGCTCGTCCGAGGCCTATCTGGCCGCGCACAAGGACGCGCTGGGCAAGATCGTCCTGGCCGGCGAGAGCGACAGCGGCGCCGACCGAATCTACAGCCTGCAGGTTCCGGCCGGATCGCTGGAGCATCCGGTGATCAAGACCGCGACCCGGGTGCTGATGCCTCTGAAGATCTATCTGGACCGCGCGCCGGCTGCCCATGGCGGCGCCGATATCGGCGCCATTGAAGAGGCCGGCGTGCCGGTGATCAACCTCAACCAGGACGCCAGCCGCTACTTCGACTACCACCACACCATGGACGACACGCTCAACAAGGTGGATCCGATCCAACTGGCCCAGAACGTCGCGGCCTGGACCAGCTTCCTCTACCTGGTGGCCGACAGCGACATCGACTTCCGGGCGCTGAAGCCGGCGGCTCCGGCGGCGGCGCACTAAACTCTATCTTGTCATCCCGGAAGCCTCGCAGAGGCTGTCCGGGACCCAGGGGCGACCGCACGGCGCTGGCCCCTGGGTCCCGGCTCTCCGCTGCGCTGCGGCCGGGATGACAAGGAATATTTGGCACAGACGCGCGGGCTGACTAGGAGTCGCCTGTTCCAGCCTTTCAAGAGCCCCCTCTATGACCCTCCCCCTCTCCGGCCGCCACATCGCCATCCTGCTGGGCGGTCCGTCCTCCGAGCGCGAGGTCAGCCTGGTCTCGGGCGAGGCCTGCGCCGGGGCGCTGGAGCGACTGGGGCCAAGGTCACCCGCGTCGATCCGGGCAAGGATGTGGCCCAGGTGCTGACCAAGGTCGCGCCGGACCTGGTGTTCAACGCCCTGCATGGCGAATGGGGCGAGGACGGCTGCGTGCAGGGCGTGCTGGAGACCCTGAAGCTGCCCTACACCCATTCGGGCGTCCTGGCCTCGGCCCTGGCGATGGACAAGGCCAAGGCCAAGGCGGTGCTGGCGGCGGCCGGGGTGATCGTGCCCGGCGGCGGCCTGTTCAATCGCCACGAGGTGGCCCGCGACCACGTCCTGCCGCCGCCCTATGTGGTCAAGCCCAACGCCGAGGGCTCGTCGGTCGGGGTGTTCCTGGTGTTCGAGGGCGCCAATCGCCCGCCGCAGGACCTGGCCGGTCCCGCCTGGACCTATGGCGAGGAGGTCATGGTCGAGCCCTATGTGCGCGGCCTGGAGCTGGCGGTCGCCGTGATGGGTGAGTCAAATGGTCCCAGGGCCCTGGCCGTGACCGACATCCGCTCGTCCACAGGTTTCTATGACTACGACGCCAAGTACGCCGAAGGCGGCTCGATTCACGTGCTGCCGGCCCCGATTCCGGACGCTGTAAGGGAGCGGGCCATGCGCATGGCCGAGCGCGCCCATACTGCTCTTGGTTGCCAAGGTGTGACCCGATCCGACTTCCGTTATGACGACATTAACGACCTTCTGGTCCTTCTAGAGGTCAATACGCAGCCTGGCATGACACCCACTTCGCTCGTTCCCGAGCAGGCGGACCACGTCGGAGTCTCGTTTGACCGTTTAGTGTTCTGGATCGTGGAGGACGCTTATGCCCGCTGTAGTGCGGGGGGGACCGCGTAAGCCAACGCGCCCCCGGGCCGAAGCGCCCGCAAGTCCGAATAAGGCTCGCCCCGCCGCGCGCAAGCCCGCGCCGCCGGTCGGGAAACTGCACGCCGCGCGCGGTGGTGTAGGGGTTTCGCCGCGCCTGGCCCTCGGGGTCGCCGGCGCCGCCCTGGCGCTTGGACTGATCATCACCCTGGCCACCGGCCATCGCGTCGAACGCCTGGCCCAGGCCTTTGGCCGCGGCGTCGACGGCGAGTTCGCGGGCATGGGCTTCAAGCTCAAGACCGTGAAGTTCCAGGGCGCCTCGCAGATGGTGCAGGCCGACATCATCCGCGCCTCGGGCCTCTATCAGGACCAGCCGACCCTGGGCCTGGACCTGGAGGCCGTGCGCGCCCGCGTCGAGGCCGTGGGCTGGGTCAAGACCGCCCGCATCGTGCGCCTGCTGCCCGACACGGTGATGATCGCCGTCGAGGAACGCCCCGCCCTGGCCGTGTGGCAGAACGCCGGCCGCATGCGGGTCATCGACTCCGAAGGCCGCATCATCCGCGAGGCCGACGCCAGCCGCTTCCCCGGCCTGCCGCTGGTGGTGGGGCAGGGGGCCGACCAGGCCGCCGGCAACATCCTGCCGGCCGTCGCCGCGCGGCCCCGTCTGCGCGATCGGCTCGACGCTCTGGTGCGGGTCGATGACCGCCGCTGGGATCTGCGCCTGAAAGATGGCTCGCTGATCCAGCTGCCGGCCATTGACGAAGAATCCGCCCTGATTCAATTGGATCAGCTGGACCAGCGGCAAAGAATCCTCGATCTCGGGTTCGCGCGCATTGATCTGCGTGATCCGGACATGGTGGCCGTCAGGCCTCGCGACACGACGCTGCTTGGGCAGCCCGTGGCCGACGGGGCTTGAGAAAATGATGTGGCTTTGAAGTGGCGATAACGATGTCTCGACTTGATGATCGAAAACAGGCCCGCGACGGCTTGAAGGCGACGCTCGTGCGTCAGCCGGCGGTCGCCGCTGTCGATCTCGGGGCCTCCAAGGTCACCTGCTTCATCATGAAGCCCGACGGCATCCATCGCGACAACCGCACCCTGACCACGGCCGGAGTCGGCTATGTGCAGTCGCGCGGCGTGCGCGGCGGGGCGATCGTCAATCTGGACGAGGCCGCCCAGGCCATCGCCCAGGCGGTCGAGCGGGCCGAGACCGTGGCCGGGGCCAATGTCCAGGGCGTGTCGATCTGCACGCCGGCGGCCAGTTGGCCAGCCATCGGGTCCAGACCCAGGTGTCGCTCGGGCCCGGCCGATCGGCGACGACGACCTGTCGCGGGCGATCGCCTCGGCCCTGGCCCAGGTCCGTATTCCCGGCCGCAAGCCGATCCACCTGCTGCCGATCGCCTGGTCGGTGGACGGTCAACGCGGCATCCGCGACCCGCGCGCCATGTTCGGCCGCGCCCTGGGTCTGGAACTGCTGGTCGTCTCG
>NZ_PEGG01000226.1 GCF_002737765.1 Caulobacter sp. B11
CATCTGGCGGCGGGCCGAGGTCATCCACGCCCTGACCTCGATCGTCGAGAACGCGGTCGATTTCGCCCGCGCCGAGGTCATCGTCATCGCTCGCTTCGACGCTCGGGCGCTGGTCATCGAGGTGCGCGACGACGGTCCAGGCTTCTCCCCCGAGGTCCTGGCCAAGCTCGGCGAGCCCTATGTGACCAGTCGGCCGGGGGCCGAAGGGTCGCGAACGGGGCATATCGGCATGGGTTTGGGCTTCTTCATCGCCAAGACTCTGCTGGAACGCACCGGGGCGAGCGTCGATTTTCGCAATGGTCGGCGCGGCGGCGCCGTGGTCGCCGCCCGCTGGCCGCGCGCGGCGCTGGAAGCGCCAGGGTTTGTAGGGGTTTGACAGGACGGACGCGGCGTGTCGCAATCGTTCAAGCAGCCTCAGAATGTACGACAGCAGGTTGAGTGAGTGGCGCGGGGAGGCGCAGGAGTTCATGGCGGATATCGGTGAGATGGTCGCGGCCCTGCCCGACAAGACGCTGTTGCTCCTGGACGATGACGCCCCGCTGCGAACCCGCCTGGGACGCGCCCTGGAGCAACGCGGCTTTTCGGTCACCCTTTGCGCCTCGGTCGCCGAAGCGATGTCTGCCCTGCGGGTCCATGCCCCGGCCTACGCCGTTCTGGACATGCGCCTGGAGGACGGCACGGGGCTGAAGGTGGTCGAGGCGGTGCGCGACGCTCGGCCCGACGCCAAGGTCATCATGCTGACCGGCTACGGCAATATCGCCACGGCGGTGGCGGCGGTGAAGGCCGGGGTCATCGACTATCTGTCCAAGCCGGCCGACGCCGACGACGTGGCCCGGGCCCTGCTGGCCGCCAAGGACGCCGCGCCCGTGCCGCCGGAGAACCCGATGAGCGCCGACCGGGTGCGCTGGGAACATATCCAGCGCGTCTACGAGATGTGCGGCCACAACGTCTCGGAAACCGCTCGCCGCCTCAACATGCACCGCCGGACCCTGCAGCGGATCCTGGCCAAGCGCGCGCCGCGCTAAGGGCGAGACGTTCCTCCCCCTGACGGGGGAGGTGGTCGCGAAGCGACCGGAGGGGGAAGCGATGCGCAAGCGCCGCCCCGACTTCCCTCTCCGTCGCCTTTGGCGACACCTCTCCCTTCAGGGAGAGGGTCTGGATAGCCCGATCACATCGCCGAGATGCCGCCGTCGATCTTGATCTCGGAGCCGGTCATGAACTTGCTCTCGTCGCTGGCCAGGTAGAGCACCGCGTTGGCGATGTCGTTGGGCTCGCCGATCCGGCCCAGGGGCACCTGCCGCGCCAGCTTGGCGTGGGCTTCTTCCTTGCCGAACCGCGCCGTGAAGCCGTCCAGGATCGGGGTGTCGATGAAGGTCGGGTGGATGGAGTTGGAACGGATGTCCAGCTTCTGCTTGGCGCAGTAGAGGGCGATGTTCTTGCTCAGCAGCCAGACCGCCGCCTTGGAGGCGTTGTAGGCCGGCGAATTGCCGTTGGCGATCAGGCCGGCGATCGAGGACAGATTGATGATCGAGCCGGGCTGATGAGCCCGCATATGGGTCAGGGCGTGCTTGGCGCCCAGGAACACCGAGTCGACATTGACCGACATCACCTTCTTCCAGAGGGCGAAGTCGAGGCTCTCGATCGGGCCGTCGCCGCCGATGCCGGCGTTGTTGACCAGCACCGACAGGCCGCCCATGGCCTCGGCGGCCTTCTCAAGCACCTCGATCCATTCGTCTTCCTGGGTGACGTCCAGTTGGAAGGCGAAGGCCGTGCCGGCCCCGTGGGCGGCGTTGATCTCGTCGGCCACGGCCTGGGCCCCGGCCAGGTTGATGTCGGCCAGGCTGACCTTGGCGCCCTGGCTGGCCAGCATCCGCCCCGCCGCCGCGCCCAAGCCCTGGGCGCCGCCGGTGATGAAGGCCTTCTTGCCGGCGACCCGGCCCGTGATCTGCGCCATTTGGCGTCCTCCCAAATTATTCAAACATTAGTTTGAACCGGAAGGGCGCGGGGCGGAAGAGGGAAACGGCTGTGTCGGCAGGGGCAACCTGAAGGTCGGGTTGCCCGCGCGGAGCGCGGGGCTGATTTCGAGCCTGAGCGGGCCTACCTAAATCGCAACCGCATCACTGACATGCGCGGAGCGCACGACATCAAAGGGGTAATCCAAGATCAAGAGTGAGCCGTCTTCAAACTCCACCGCGTCGTAGGGTCGCCCGCCCGTGACGATGCGTGAAACCGGCGTGAGGCTTTCGCCGGATATAATGAGGATGTCGCCGCTAAAGGGCCGAGGCAACAACCAGTTCGACAGAGATTTTGAGAAGCGCGGCACGCCGACAAAGCCTGACGTATTCAACCTGTGTTCTGGGTCATAGAACTGAGGTTGCAGAACCTCCGAAGCGCGAAAGGCCCCCGTCTTCAGGTCGAGACAACAGAACCTGTCGTAGCAGATAAACCACAAGTCGCTCCGGACCACGACGGCCTCCGAGGCTCCACCATGGCCCGCCGTTAGGGGAATTAGTTCCGTCGTTCTCGCTAAGAGGTCAAAGATCGCGACATGTGCGGTCTTGTGAATCGTGACCGCCACTCGCTGGCGATCTGGCATGAGAACGGCATTGGTCGGACCGGTCTCTGGATCATGAGACAAAGCCACGTCATCGAGTTCGAAGCGGGCGAAACAGCCTTTTTGGGTATCGACCACCGCATCGAAGAAGCTGACGGACCAGCTTGCGTCGTGATCGGCCAGTTCGGTCTCGATCAGTTCACGCATGGCGAAAAGTGAGGCGGGATCAACAATGGCCACGCCCCTATCGTGGCGAAGCAGAAGCGTCCCATCGGGTGCCAGCCTGAAGTTTGCGCACCGCCCGCCAAGATCAAAATGTGTCTCGCGACCGTGCCGGTCGAGAACGCGCACCCCAGGTGGGTCACGATACATTCGACGGCTAAAAATGACGCGGTCGTTGTCGATGCGTAGAAGCATGTGACCCGCGCCCTCGGATAAAAAACGACAGCAACAATGGACTATCGAGAGTCCGCTCACCATCCCCACCAGACCATCAGCGCGTCCGCGACCCGGCGCTCCAGCACAGGCCTGACGACGGCGCGTGAACGGAGCTTCCCTAACCCGCCGCCCCGTCCATGAACCTGGCCAGGGCCACGTCCAGGTCCGTCACCCCATCGGCGTCATGCGTCGTCAGCAGCACTTCGACCCGGTTATAGACATTGAACCATTCGGGGTGGTGGTCGAGCTTGTCGGCCATCAGGGCCACGCGGGTCATGAAGCCGAAGGCGGCGTTGAAGTCGGCGAACTTGAACGTCTTGGTGATGGCGTCCTTGTCCGGCGCGGCGCTCCAGCCCGAGAGCTGGGCGACAGCGGCGGCGGCGCCGATCCGGGGGCGTGACATGGCAGGTCCTGACGCGAAGGGGATGATCCCCCTTCAGAACGCCAATCCGGTCGCCTTCGCAAGGTCGGCGAGCAGCTGATCCTCGGTGGTGACCTTGATCGCCGTCATGCCCAGAGCGGCGGCCGGCTTGCAGTTGACCCCGAGGTCGTCAAGATAGACGCAGGCTTCAGGGGCCACGCCCAAGGCCTCGCACATCATCAGATAGATGCGCGGGTCAGGCTTGCGGACCCCGGCCTTCGAGCTTTCGATCACCACAGCGAAATGGCTCATGATCTCGCCGACGGCGGCGGCCTTCTCGGCGCTGGAGGCCATGCCCGCCCCGTGGCCGGTGGTGACATTGTTGGTGATGCAGCCGACCTTGAACCGGGCCTTGCAGGCCAGCATCGCCGCCAGCACCCGCGGGCGCAGGTCGCCATAGAGCAGGGGTAGCACCTCGGCGCCGCGCACCGCCATGACCCAGCGGGTGGGGGTGGCCTCTTCGAGGAACAGGGCGTCAAACTCGGGCCGCGCCGCCATCTCGGAGCGCTCGAACCGCGCCCAGGCGTTAACGTCAGGATCGGTGGAATTGACCCGCCGGATGAAGTCGGCGGGCAGGCCCCGCTCGGCGCTCATAGCGCCGGAAGGCCTCGAACGGCGAGGTGGTGAACACCCCGCCGAAACCCAGATCACCGCCTCGATCGCCATGGTCACCTCAAACACTCGTTTGGATCAGGC
>NZ_PEGG01000227.1 GCF_002737765.1 Caulobacter sp. B11
GGCTGATGCGGTTCTGTCGCCCGCCATCGACGATCTGGCCGCCTTCACCGCAACCCTTGACCCGACCTATCCCTACGGCGCGAACCACACGCTGAACGTCGACGGCCGGATCGACGGCGGCGCGACCACGGGCGTGCTCCTCGACGGCCTGCCCGGCGCCGCGGGATATAGCGGCCCCACCCTGACCCTCACGGTTGGCGCGACAGGCGTGATCGATGGCGCGACGGCGATCCAGGCTCGCGCCGGCAGCGCCTGGGCCAATGCGACTGTGACGCTCGACAACAGCGGCCTGATCCGCTCGACGACCGGTTCGGCGCTGGTCGCCGGCGACTATGCCGGCTTCCAGACGGTCACCAACCGCCAGGGCGGGTTCATCGGCGGCATTGATGCAGCGGTGGGTATGCTAAACAACGCCGGCCTGATCGATGGCGGAAGCAACAGCGCCTATCGAAGCGGTCCCGCGAACGGTCGCCCCTACGCCGGCGAGGTCGACAACAGCGGCGTGATCCAGTCGAACGGCGCCGCCGCGACCCTCGATTTCGCCCAGACCGGTGGGTTCATCGTCAACACCGGCCTCATCACCAATCTCGGGACGGGACCCGCGGTCAACGCGGCGTTTGCCTTCTCGCTCAGGAATGAGGTCGGCGGCGTGGTTTCGTCGGGCGGTCCGATCGCCATCCAGTTGGCCGACTCGCAGACGATCTGGAACCGCGGGACCATCATCGGCTCGGTCGTTAACACTGGGCCCTTCTATTACTCTGATAATCTGTTCGACAACGTCGGCGGCACCGTCCAGGGCGACATCCTGCTCGGCGCCTTGGACGACGTCCTGATCGTCGATTTGAACTTCGCGACCGGCGCCATTCAAGGCGTGACAGGGCGCATCGACGGCGGCGGCGGGACCAACACCCTTGTGGCGAACCTCGCCGAGGACGCGATATTGGACGGCCTGGTGGGCCGGCTGGTCCGACCGACCAACTTCCAGACGTTCCAGGTCAAACTGAGCAATGACGCGACCGCGACCTTCAACACCGACGCCCTGAACGACGTGACGTTCACGGGCTCCGGCACCGTCATCTCGAACGCCGACCTCATCACCACCCGGGGCCTGCAACTCTCGACCCCGGACAATTCCTACTCGCAGTTCAATTTCGTCAACAACGGCGACATCCACTTCACCGTCGATCCGTTGGCGACGGGCTACTGGGCGTCGAACACATTCGCCTTGGTGGCCGACGGGCCCAAGTCCTTCACCAACAACGGCGACGTCGTCGCGCGGGGCGGGGGCAACGGCCTGCTGACCTACAACACGGGGCAGACCGCCTTCGTCAACAACGGCGCCATCACCGCCGACGACGTCGGCGTGGTGTCGAACGGCCTGTTCGAAAACCATGGCGCCATCCTGTCGCGGACCACCGGCGTCCGCCACAGCGGCGGGTACGACAACGCCTTCGTGAACACAGGCTCTATCGAAGGCGTGACCGTCGGCGTGGAGCTGAGCGGTTCGCTGGCCAACACCGGCACGGTCAAGGCGACCACAGGCGCCGCCGTGATCTTGTCAGATTCGACCGTGGAAAACCTGGTCGGCGGCGTGATCACCGGCCCTGTCGCCATCACCAGTGCGTTCGCCTCATCCTTCAACCAGGTCAGCAATGCGGGCGTGATCAACGGCGACGTGGACTTCAGCGTCGCCACGGCTTTCGGCTCGCGCGATAGCTACACCGACGACGGCGGGACCCTGAACGGCAATCTCCTGCTCGGCGGCGACGACGACGTCTTCATCACCGACCTGAGCCGGTATGTGGCCGGTCGCTTCACTGGCGTGACCGGCACGGTCGACGCCGGCGCCGGGGTCGACCGACTGGTGCTGCGTCTGGACCCCGCAACAACGGCCACCGTGAAGCTGGCCACGGGCTTCGAAGCCCTAGGTCTGGTGCTGAAAAACGGCGCCTCCGCCAAGATCACGGTCGCCGACGCCCTGAGCGACACGCTCAACATCACCGGCGAAGGCTCGCTGGATCTGACCGCCAACATCACCACAAACTGGTCCAACGCCATTGCCCTGTCGGGTAACTACGGCCAGGCCTGGGACGCCGAGGGTCCGCAATCGATCATCAGCCGTGGCGCGATCGTCTACACCCAAACGGGCGGCTATCCCTCCAACGGGACGACGAACAACGCCATCAGCCTGCACAATCAGGCCAGGTTCGAGAACGCCGGGAGCCTCTCGGTCAGGGGCTCGGGTGGCGCCTTCGCCACGGTGAGCGCCATCCGCGGCGGCGCCGCGGTGACCAATTCCGGCTCGATCGTCCTGAGCGGCGCGGCGGGGGTGAACGGCGCGTGGGTCGTGAACAACAGCGGCAGCATCACCCAGGCCGCCGACGGTCTTTCGTCGATCGGCGTCAAGAACGCGGCCAGCTTGGACAACAGCGGAAGCATCGTCACCGGCGGTTACGCCGTCGAGATGTCCTATGACTATGACTCGTCGAACGGTCCGTTCACGATCACCAACTCCGGCGTGATCAAGAGCTTTGGGTCCGATGCGATCCACGCCGAGTTTGGCGCCTTGACCGTGACGAACAAGGCGGGGGGTGAGATCACCAGCCTCACCGGCGCCGCCATCTTGGGCGCGGCCTACAACCCGGTCGTCGTCTACAACAAAGGCGTCATCAACGGCGCCATCGCCCTCTCGTATGGCCAGGATCAGGTCGAGAACTACGGGACCATCAACGGCGCGGTGAGCCTGGGCGAGGGCGACGACACCTTCATCCAGTGGGTGGGCGGCAGGATGAACGGCTCGGTGGACGCCGGCAACGGCCTAGACACCCTGGTCATCGACTCCACGGGCGGCGGCACGATCTCGACCGCGCAGTTCATCAACTTCGAGAGCTTCAAGCAGATCGGCGGCGGCAGCCTGAACTATGTGGGCGCCTTCGGGACCGGCCCCATCGTCCTGCAGGACAGTTCGGCGGTCGTTCTGGCCGGCGACAGCGTGGTCACCACGGGCGGCGTCACCTTCAGCGGCGGCTCGGGATCCGAGCACGTCACGATCGGCGGTTCGACCTCGGGCGGCATTTCGCTGGGCGACGGTGTCGACACGATCGTCAATCGCGGCGTCATCGGCGGATCCATCGCCCTGGGCGCCGGCGACGACACCTATACCGAAGGCTTAGGCTCGACGCTGAACGGCGCGATCAACGGCGGCGCGGGCCTTGACACCTATATCGCCGAGCTGGCCGGCAACCGTGTCGGCCTGCCCGGCCAGT
>NZ_PEGG01000228.1 GCF_002737765.1 Caulobacter sp. B11
TCGGCCGTCCAGTAGCGGCCGCCCAGGCTGTCGACGGCGCGGCCGAAGGCCTCGAACAGGGCCGGGCTCTTCTGCGAGCGGCTGTCGCCGAGGATCACGGCCTTGCCGCCGCCGAAGTCGAGATCGGCCATGGCGTTCTTGTAGGACATGCCGCGCGACAGCCGCAGGGCGTCGGTCACCGCCGCTTCGCTGCTGGCATAGTCCCACATGCGGCAACCGCCGGCGGCGGGTCCCCGCGCCGTGGAATGGATGGCGATGATCGACTTGAGGCCAGTTTTTTCGTCGAAGAAGGCGTGTACGCCCTCATGCCCCTCGAAATCGGGGGAATCGAACAAGGTCATGCCGTCAGTCTCGTCAAAGCCAGGAAGATTGCGCCGGGGTGTACGCCCGAGCGCCCCGGCTCACAAGCCCGAAGCTTTGCGCTGCGTCCTCAGGCCCCGGGGCAGACGCCGGGGATCGGCGGCGCGTTCGAGGGCCAGGCGGCGGTCGGGTCGCGCAGGAAGGCGGCGGCGTCGCGCCAGACCACCGCCGCCTGCCGGTCGACCAGCAGCAGGTGCCAACCCTGGGCGTAATAGGCGGTGCGGTCGCCGGGCTTGAGCCGCGCCGCGGCCTCGAAACTGGCGTCCTTGGGAATGATGTGATCATTGGCCCCGTAGAAATAGGCCACCGGAACCTTGACCTGGCCGATCAACGACCAGCCCGTCTCCATGGCCCCGACCAGGCCGTAGACGGTGTCGGAGCGCGCGCCCCAGATCATCAGCGGATCGCGGCCCATGCGGCGCAGTTCGTCGACATTGTCGCTGGGCTGCACCCGCTCGACCAGCCATTCCGGCGGCTTGACCACCCAGCTGCGCGCGGTGTGGGCGGTGATCCACAACATGGTGCGATTGGGCAGGGGCTGGGATGACCAGCCCCAGACCGCCGGGGCGAACAGCAGCAGGCTCTCGGCCGCCGGCGGCCGCGCCGAGGCCATGGCGGCGATGGCCAGGGCCCCGCCCATGCTGACCCCGGCCACCGAGACCCGCGCCGTCGGATGCCGTTCGCGCACCAGGGCGACCGCGGTGCGCAGGTCCTCGATCACCAGCTCGGCCGGGGCCCAGACCCCGCGATCGGGCGAGCGGCCAAAGCCGCGCACATCGAGGGCGTAGGTGGCCGATCCCCTGCTCGGCCCAGGCCTCGCCGGCCAGGCGGAAGGCGTTGGCATAGTCGTTCATGCCATGCAGGGCGACGATCACCTGACGGGGCTCGCCGTCGCGCGGCAGCCAGCGCATCAGGCCCAGCCGCGCGCCATCGAAGCTGATCAGCCCGTCGTCCTCGAGTCGCGGCCCGCGAAAGCCGAGCGCCGCCAGGCCGGGTCGCTGGATCACCGGCGCGCAGGCCGACAGGCCCGCGACCGAGGCGGCGGCGACAAGCAGGGCGCGGCGTGAGGTCATGACGCCAGAATGCCCGCGACCCGACGGCGAAGATAGGGCGCCACCTCGTCCTCGAACCAAGGATTGCGCTTGAGCCATGCGGTGTTGCGCCACGACGGGTGCGGCATGGGCAGGACATTGTCGGGCAGGTAGTCGCGCCAGGCGGCCACGGTCTCCGTCATCGTCCGCTTGCCCCTCTGGCCCAGGGCCCAGGACTGGGCGTAGCTCCCGACCAGCAGGGTCAGTTCCACGCCGGGCAAGGCCGTCAGCAACCGCTCGCGCCACAGGGCCGCGCAGCGCGGCGGCGGCGGATAGTCGCCGCCCTTGGGATTGGTCCCCGGAAAGCAGAAGGCCATGGCCGCCACGCCGATCTCGGCCCGGCCATAGAAGGTTTCCCGGTCGATCCCCATCCAGGCGCGCAGGCGCTCACCGGACGGGTCGTTGAACGGCAGGCCCGTCTCGTGGACCAGCCGCCCGGGCGCCTGGCCGCAGATCAGCAGACGCGTCCGCGGCTCGACCCGCACGACCGGCCGAGGCACGTGCGGCAGGTAGGGCGCGCAGGCGCGGCAGGCGCGGATGTCAGCGAGAACGGCGTCGAGCATGGCTCGCAGATGGGCCCGGAACGCGGCCCCGGCAAGCGGGACCGCGTTCCGGGCCCAGGCGACTTAGCCGCCGAGGAACGCCGTCTCGCGCTCGAGGATCGTCGCGAAGGACGGCCGGGCCAGGATGGCGTCGGTATAGGCCTTGGTCTTGGGCCAGCGCGACAGGTCGAAGCCCAGATGCCGCAGGTTGCCGAACGGGCTGGCGATGGCGATGTCGGCCAGGGTGATGCGGTCCTCCAGCAGGAAGCCGCTGCTGGGGGCGATCGATTCCAGATAGTCGAGGATCGGCGGCATCTCTTCCTGCTCGGCCTTCAACGCCACAGCCTCGTCGCCGTCGACGCCCATGAACCGGGGACCGACAATGCGGTTGAAGAAGATCTTGCCCGCCGCCCCGACGAAGATGGTGTCGGCCAGTTCCTCGAACCAAACCGCCCGGGCGCGGTTGCGCGGGTCGGTGGGGATCAGGTTCGGCTCGGGATACTGGGCTTCGAGATAGGTGACGATCGCGGTGGAGTCCGAGATCTGGAAGTCGCCGTCCTGAAACCCGGGGATCTTCTTGAACGGACTGGCCTGCAGGAAGGCCGGATCGGGCTGGCCGGGGCGGGAAACCTTGTTCTCGACCGTCAGGCCCTTTTCGGCGGCGAAGGCCAGGGTCTTGCGGACAAAGGGCGATAACGACGAACCATAGACGATCATGATGGCCTCCCAAGTTTTGGGAAACCTTAGGTCATCGAATGGGTTTCAATTCAAGACTTACTGCGCGCCCGCCGACGGAAATCCGCGGCCGTCGCGCCTAGGCCTCGTCGCCGGCCTCGATCTCGTCGATCTCATCGACCTCGTCGACCGCTTCGGTCGTGTCGGCCCACACGGTCGGGTCACCGTCCAGCGGCAGTCTCAGGCGATAGACGCCGCGAAAGCGATCGGGATTGACCGGCTTGTTGTGGCGAAGGATGGCGATCAGGCCCTGCTTGGCCAGCTCGATGGCGTCGGTGCGCACATGGCCCAGCAGGCGCTGCCAGCGCTCGGGCTGCACGGCCTTGGCGACCGACATCGGGTCGATGGACTTGCCGGCCGGCACGGCGGCCAGTTGGGACAGGATGGCGTCTTGGATCGGGGTGGTCATGAGCGGAGGGATGCCACGGTTTTGACGGCAGCGTAAGGGCGAGCGCTTGCGTCCCGGCGTCGCGCGGCTTAGTTGGCGGCGCGAAATCGCGGGGAGACGATCATGGACGGCGGCAACGAAAGCATCGGCGGGCCCCGCCTGGTCACTGACGGCGACTGGTCGGGCTGGCGCACCTGGTCGGGCCTGGACCCGTTCGAGGACCAGTCTGGACCCTTCTATTTCACCGAAGAGAACGGTGTCGTGCGCAGCGCCTTCCGGGCCGAGGCCCGGCACATGAACGGCGGCGGCTTCATGCACGGCGGCTGCATGATGACCTTCGCCGACTTCTCGCTGTTCGCCATCGCCTGGAAGCAGATCGAGGGCACGCGCTGCGTGACCGTCAGCCTCAACGGCGAGTTCATGGGCCCCGCCAAGCCCGGCGACCTGGTCGAAAGCACCGGCGAGGTGATCCGCGCCGGCGGTTCGCTGGTCTTCGTGCGCGGCCTGATCTCGACGGGCGGTCAGCCGATGCTGAGCTTCTCGGGCGTGATCAAGAAGATCCGTTCGCGCTAAACCGCCTTCAGCAGCTCCAGCACCTTATGCAGGCTCTCGGCGACGTGGATGCACTTATCGTGCATCTCCTCGTTGGGATCGAGGATGTCGGGGACCATGACGGTCATCATGCCGGCCGCATGGGCGGCGCGAACGCCGGGATGGGAATCCTCCAGCGCTACGCACATCGACGGGTGCACGTTGAGCCGGCGGGCCGCCTCCAGATAGGGATCGGGATGCGGCTTGTGACGCTCGACGTCGGTATTGGCGACGACGGTGTGGAAGCGCCGGACCAGGTCGAAACGGCCCAGATAGCGATTGACCGACTGGTGGCTGTTGGACGTGGCGATGGCGCGTGGCATGCCCAGGGCGTCCAGATGGTCGAGGATTTCCATCACCCCGGTCTTCAACCGCACCTCGGCCTCGAGCAGCAGTTCGACATCGGTCCAGACGCGGGCGAAATAGTCCTGAACCGGAAACTTGGCGCCGAACAGCTGGGTCAGCATGACCGCGCTCTCCGGACTGGTCTTGCCGACCATGGACGCATAGATCTCGCCGGTCATCGGAATGCCGAACGCGCTCCCCGCCTCGACCATGGCGGCGCGATAGACCGTCTCGGTGTCCAGGAGCAGGCCGTCCATGTCGAAAACGACCGCCTGGACGACGCGTGGAAAACTCACGAAGCGAACTCGTCGGCGCGATAGCCCTGAAAAAAGAGCAAGGCGGTGAGGTCGGCGTGGTCGACCTTGGCGTGGGCCTGGGCCGCGACGATCGGCTTGGCGCGATAGGCGACCCCCAGGCCCGCGGCCTCGATCATCGCCAGGTCATTGGCCCCATCGCCCACGGCCAGGGCCTGGGCGGCGGTCACGCCCAGGGCGGCGGTCTCTTCCAGCAGGGCGGCCAGCTTGGCCTCCTTGCCCAGGATCGGCTCGCCGACCTGGCCAGTCAGGCTGCCGCTCTCTTCGATCAGGGTATTGGCGCGATTGACGTGGAACCCGGCGGCCTGGGCCACTCGGGTTGTGAAGAAGGTGAAGCCGCCCGAGACCAGGGCGCAACGGGCGCCGTGGGCCGCCATGGTCCGCACCAGGGTCTCGGCGCCGGGATTGAGCCGCACGCGGTCGTCATAGCAGGCCTGCAGGGCGTCGACCGACAGGCCGGCCAGCATGCCGACCCGCTCGCGCAGGGCGCCCTCGAAGGCCAGTTCGCCGCGCATGGCCCGCTCGGTGATCTCCGACACCCTGTCCTTGACCCCGGCGAAATCGGCCAATTCGTCCAGGCATTCGACATTGATGATGGTTGAGTCCATGTCGGCGATCAGCAACCGCTTGCGGCGCCCCTCGACCGCCTGGACAGCGAAATCGACCGGCCGCGAACCGATGGCCACGCGCACCATGACGCTCAGCGCGGCGGCCCCGACCCCGCCCTCCACGGCCAGATCGATCGCGCCCTCGCCCAACCGGGTCTCGACCTTGACCGGCGCGATGGCGCGCACGGCGTCCAAGGCGGCCAGGAGCGCTGCGGGGTCGGGCGAGACGAGGGTGATCGCGAGCATGACGGGCGGCTATTGGACCCAGCGCGCGGCGTCAACCTCGCAAAGGGGATATTCCGCCGGAACAGCCGCGCGGCAGGCGAAAATGCGCGGCGCCAGGCCTCTAGTCGTTCATGACTTCAAGGCAGTGGGAAAACAGCGCCATGCCGCGCTGCTCGTTGGCGTCCTGACCGGGCTTGATCGGCGCTTCGACCATCAGGGTGGCCATGCTGGCCACGCCCCGACGCAGGACTTCGGACGGCTTTTCCCCCTTGGCGATCGCGGCGTTCATGCTGTCATTGAGCGCGATCTCGCCGCTCTTGCCCATCATCTTGAACAAGGGTCCGATCGCCTTGGCCCCGTCATCGTCGTTTGCACCGGCCAGTTTTTCCGTCAGACCGGGATTGCGGCGCAGGACCTCGTCGAAGCCGACAAACACCACGGCGCAACCCAGTTTCTGATCGGCCGTGATCAGCAAAGCCGGGGCCGAGGGCTGGGGAGCGGCGGCGACGGGCGTCACACCGAACAGGACAGCTGCAGCAAGGATGGCGCTCAAGGTCATTTTCATGGTTTCTCCCCCCGGGAAGGCTTCGGGCGCGCTGCGGTGAGGCCAATGGGACTCGACTCAAGATTGTCCGACAGCTTGACCATCCTTATCGCGGGACCCACCGCCAGCGGCAAGTCCGCCCTCGCGATCGCGGCGGCGCGGATGCTGGGCGGCGAGATCGTCAACGCCGATTCGATGCAGCTCTATGCCGGCCTGCCGATCCTCACCGCCGCGCCCTCGCCGGCCGAACTGGCCAGCGCGCCGCACCATCTGTTCGGCGTGGCCGATGCGACCGAGATCTGGTCCGTGGGCCATTGGCAAAGGGCCGCCGTCGAGGTCCTGGCGGCGATCGCCGCGCGGGGACGCCCGGCCATCGTGGTCGGCGGCACCGGCCTGTTCTTCCGCGCCCTGACCCACGGCCTGGCCGAGATCCCACCGGTGCCCGAGACCCAGCGCGAGATCTCCAGCCTGCTCTATGCCGCCCAGGGCGAGCCGGCCTTCCGCGACCTGCTGCATGACCTCGATCCCGAGGCCGAGGCGCGAATCGAGGTCGGCGACCGCCAGCGCCTAATCCGGGCGCACGGCGTCGCCGTCGCCACCGGCAAGGCCCTGACCGCCTGGCAAACCGACACCCGGCCCGTGCTGGCGCCCGGAAGCTGGCGCGGCGTGGTGCTCGAGCCGCCCCGGCAGGCGCTCTACGACCGCTGCGACGCGCGCTTCGTCCGGATGGTCGAGGCCGGCGGCCTGGACGAGGTGGCGGCCATCGCGGCGCGCAAGCTCAATTCGGCCCTGCCCGCGCTCAAGGCCCTGGGCTATCGCGAACTCGCCGCCCACCTGAACGGGGACATCGCGCTCAAGGCCGCGATCGCCGCCGCCCAGATGGAGACCCGCCGCTACGCCAAGCGCCAGATGACCTGGTTCCGCAACCAGACCCCGGACTGGGACCGCATCGAGGCCCTGGAGCCTGACGCCCAGGCCGAGGCCTTCAAGACCCTATTTTCGCTTCAAGAGACCCGTTCATGACCCAAGCCGCCCTGCCCGACCTTCCCGCCCTGGCCCAGGCGGTCGCCGCCCGGCTGATCGCGCGAAAAGAGACCGTGGCGATCTCCGAATCCTCGGCGGGCGGCCTGATCTCGGCGGCCCTGCTCGCCGTGCCCGGGGCCTCGGCCTATTATGTCGGCGGGGTGGTCACCTATACGGCGCGGGCCCGGATGCAGTTGCTCGACATCCCGCACAAGGCCACCGGAGGGCATGCGTTCGGCTAGCGAACCCTATGCCCAGCTGCTGGCCCGGGTGGTGCGCACCAAGCTGAAGGCGACCTGGGTCTGGCCGAGACCGGGCGCTTCGGGTCCAGCGGGCAACAGCTAT
>NZ_PEGG01000229.1 GCF_002737765.1 Caulobacter sp. B11
CGCCGAGCGGGGCCTGGTCCTCCCATTCCAGCGCCCGGGCCCAGACATCCAGGCCCGAGGAGCGGAACTGGTTGCCGACCGGGACCGAGCGCAGGGCCCCGATCACCGGCGGTCCCCAGGCCCATCCGCCCCGCGCCAGGGTCTCGGCCACGGCCAGGGCCTCTTCGCGGGACGGCTGCGGAGTCAGGGCCAGCTCGGACAGCAGGGCGGCGGCCGACTCGCGCAGCGAGGCGGCCTGGGCCGGAGCGCCCTTCGGCTCGGGCAGGCCCAGGGCCATGGCCAGTCCGACGCCGAGGGGGCGCAGAAGGTGGCCGGCCGCACGAAGGCATAGAGCTCGAGCACGTCGAACAGGCCCTGGGACCGCGAGGGCGCATGCAGGTTCAGCCGCTTGGCGGTCATGGCCGCGTGGGCCACCAGCACCGGCCCATGCTCCAGCAGGTCGCGGGCGTCGGGCGCGCGCAGCGGTCGACCAGCCTCCTCGCCCGGCCGACCGGGACCGCCGTCGGCATAGCCCGCCCGCGGCCCGGGCAGGACCACCAGGGCGGGAGCGAGGCTGAGAGCGGGAGTCGTGGCGTTCACGCCCGATACCTACACTCACGACTGGCGAAACAAAATCGGAACTTCGCGCCCTGGGCGTGACGGCCAGAGGCCCCTAGTCGCCGCCCCGCCGCGCCAGCTTTTTAGTGACCCGCGCCAAGGCCTTTGCCGCTCGTTCGCGAACGGCATGGCTCTCGGCCGCCGCGCCCACGCGGTAATATTTGGCCGCCTTTTCGAGGCTGTAGGGCAAGCCCTCGCCCTCCTCGTGCAGGCGGCCCAGCCGAAAGGCCGCTTCTTCGACGCCGCCCTCGAGGGCCAGGGCGTAGAGCCGCGCGGCCTCGGCTTGGTCAAGGCTCACGCCCTCTCCCTGATAGTAAACCACAGCCAGATTGAAGGTGGCGTAGGCGTCTCCCAGGTCGGAAGCCGCCTTCAGTTGGGCCAGGGCCGCGGCGTAGTCGATCGGAACGACTCCGCCCTCGCCATAGATCTGCGCCAGACTGGACATCGCCGTGACATGACCGAAGGCGGCGGCCTTTCGGTAAAGCCCGATAGCCCTGGCCAGGTCGGCCGTGACCCCGTCGCCATGGTGAAAGGCGCTGGCTTGGTCAAACAGGCTCTGAGCTTCGGCCCCGCCCTGCAACTGTTTGGGATCCGGCGCGGCGCCGGCCCGCGTGGCGAGCGCGGGCGCCTTGTCGACCGCCGCTGCCGCCGGACCCGCCAAGGCGACGAGCACGGCGAGGACCGAAATCAACGACCGCATCGGGTGGGCTCAGCCCGCCTTGCCGGCCAGCCGCCGGACTCGGATCAGCGCCGCCTTGGCCCGGTCCACCAGATCGGTGTCCTCGGACTGGATGGCGCGCTGGTAGAAGCCCTCGGCCTTGGCCAGGTCGCGCGGGGCGCCTTCGCCGTATTCGTACATCAGACCGACGCTAAGCAGGGCCTCATCATAGCCGGCGTCGACCGACCTCTGGTACCATTTGAGGGCCTCGACATCATTGATCGGCACGCCTTCGCCCTCATCGTAAATCGAGGCGACGTTGCGCATGGCGATGGCGTTGCCCAGTTCGGCGCCCTTGCGATAGAGCTTCAGGGCCTCGGCGTAGTCCACCGGAACGCCGCGGCCGGCCGAATAGAGCGTGCCCAGATTGTTCATCGCCCGACGGTCCCCCAGGTCCGCAGCCTTGCGGTACCAGGCCACCGCCTTGGCCGGGTCGACCTGTACACCGTCGCCATTGTCATAGGCGAAACCCAACTCGTACATCGACGAGACATTGCCTGCGTCGGCCTTGGCCTGCAGCTTGGCGATCTGGTCAGCGGTATAGGGCTCGGCCAGGGCGACCCCGGTCATGGCCAGGCTCAGAGCGACGCCCGCGAACATACGCAACATATCCAACCCCCACGAAACACACGCCCTAGTTGCCCCGCGCCTGCTTCGTGGTCAAGCTCTCGCGAGCCGAGCGCCAGGGAAACGGAACGGGAACATTGGCTTGTCATCGACGGGTCGAAACGCTACACAGCCGTCTCGCTTAGCGGAAGGCGCCGATCGTGAGCGTGACCGGACTCCCGCCCGAGATGTCGATTCTGGGTGACCCGATGGCGGCGTGGCATAGACGGGTCGACGAGGCTGTGGGCTAACTGACGCGTTGACGCCCCTGCTCCCTCCCCGCTTTTCTGACTGGTTCGCCGCGCGCGGCTGGACGCCCCGCGCCCATCAATTGGCGATGATCGAGAAGGGCCGTCAGGGCCGCAACGTCCTGCTGATCGCGCCCACAGGCGGCGGCAAGACCCTGGCCGGGTTCCTGCCCAGCCTGATCGAATTGGCGCAGCGCCCGCCGCGCAACACGCCGGCTGGGGTGCACACCCTCTACATTTCGCCGCTCAAGGCCCTGGCCGTCGACATCGAGCGCAACCTGGCCACCCCGATCCGCGAGATGGGCCTGAAGATCGTCGCCGAAAGCCGTACCGGCGACACCGGCGAGGCCCGCAAGGCCCGGCAGAGGCTGAGGCCGCCCGACATCCTGCTGACCACGCCCGAACAACTGGCCCTGTTCTGCGCCTGGGAAGGCGCGCGCGAGTACTTCGCCGACCTGTCCTGCGTGATCATCGACGAGGCCCACGCGATGTGGCCGTCCAAGCGCGGCGACCTGCTGGCCCTGGGCCTGGCCCGCCTGCAGCTGTTCGCGCCGCGCCTGCGGCGGGTGGGCCTGTCGGCGACGGTGGATGATCCGGATCTGGTGCGGCGCTGGCTGGGTTGCGGAGATCCTCCCCCTGGCGACGGAGGGCAAAGTTCTGCTGCCTCTAAGCACACGCCCCCCTCCGGCCCTGCGGGCCACCTTCCCCTTCAGGGGGAGGATCGTTCAAGCAACGTCGATCTCGTGCTCGGCGTCGGCGGCGCCCGGCCGATCGTCGAGGTGCTGGTCAGCGGCGGCAAGGTGCCGTGGGCCGGTCACACGGCCGAGCACGCCATGGCCGAGGTCTATCAGCTCATCCTCGAGGCCCGCACGGCCCTGGTGTTCGTCAACACCCGCTTTCAGGCCGAGTTCGCCTTCCAGGAACTGTGGAAACTGAACGACGCCGGATTGGCGATCGCCCTGCATCACGGCAGCCTGTCGGCCGAGCAGAGGCGCAAGGTCGAGGCCGCCATGGGGCGCGGCGAGATCCGGGCGGTGGTCTGCACCTCGACCCTGGACATGGGCATCGACTGGGGCGACGTCGACCTAGTGATCCAGCTGGCGGCGCCCAAGGGGGCCTCGCGGATGGTCCAGCGCATCGGCCGGGCCAATCACCGGCTGGACGAGCCCTCCCGCGCCGTCCTGGTGCCGGCCAGCCGCTTCGAGATGCTGGAATGCCGCGCCGCCGCCGACGCCATCCTGGGCGGCTATCTCGATGGCGAGCCGGCCCGGACCGGCGCGCTGGACGTGCTGGCCCAGCACATCATGGGCTGCGCCTGCTCCGAACCCTTCGCCCTGACCGATCTCTATGACGAGGTGCGCTCGGCCGGCCCCTATGCGGATCTGAGCTGGGAGGATTTCGAGACCGTCGTCGATTTCGTCTCGACCGGCGGCTACGCCCTCAAGGCCTATGACAAGTTTCGGCGCATCGTGCCGGGGCCCGACGGACTGTGGCGAGCGCGCAACCCCCAGACCATCCAGCGCCACCGGATGAATGTCGGCACCATCGTCACGGCGGCGACGATCAATGTCCGGATCGGCGGCGGTCGAAAGCCTGTCGGCGGCCGCAAGGTCGGCGAGGCCGAAGAGGGCTTCTTCGAACAGATGAAGCCGGGCGACACCTTCATCTTCGCCGGCCAGGTCTGGCGCTTCAACAGCCTGGTGGGCACCGACGCCTTTGTCAGTCCGGCGCCACATGACGATCCGATGCTGCCCAGCTGGGGCGGCTCGAAATTCCCGCTGTCGACCTATCTGGCCAGCCGGGTGCGCCAGATGATGCACGACGAGCGCGAATGGGCGGCCTTGCCGGCCGACGTCCAGGAATGGCTCGGCTATCAGAAGCGGCGCTCGATCATCCCCGACGACAACGAGATGCTGCTGGAGACCTTTCCGCGCGGCAAGCGCTTCCACCTGGTCTGCTATCCGTTCGACGGCCGCATCGCCCACACCACCCTGGCCATGCTGCTGACCCGTCGCCTGGACCGCCTGGGCGTGGGACCGCTGGGCTTCGTGGCCAATGACTACGCGGTCAATATCTGGTCGCTCAAGCCCATGGACGGGCTCGACCTGGACGCCCTGTTCGACGAGGACATGCTCGGCGACGACCTGGAAGCCTGGCTCGAGGAAAGCTTCCTGATGAAACGCGCCTTCAAGGCCTGCGCCCTGATCGCCGGCCTGATCGAGCGGCGCTATCCCGGCGAGGAGAAGTCGGGCCGCCAGGTGACCTTCTCGACCGACCTGATCTATGACGTCCTGCGCCGCCACCAGCCCGACCACCTGATGCTGCGCTGCGCCCGCAGCGACGCCGCCGCCGGCCTGCTGGACGTCGCCCGCCTCGGCGACATGCTGGCCCGGATCAAGGGGCGGATCCGCCATGCCGCCCTGGACCATGTCTCGCCCTTCGCCGTGCCGATCATGCTGGAGATCGGCCGCGAGCGGGCGCCCGGCGACGCCGCCGGCGAGATGATCCTGGCCGAGGCGGAAGACGAACTGATCGCCGAGGCCATGGCGTGACGCCGTTCTCGCTGAGCGCCTGCGGCGGCCTGCGCGTCACCGTGGCCGACGCGCCCTTGGTCCTACGTGCCTCCGGGGCCCTATGGCTCGAAGCCGAGCGCGCCCTGATCGTCGCCGACCTGCATTTCGAGAAGGGCAGCAGCTACGCCGCGCGGTTTGGCCAGATGCTGCCGCCCTACGATACCCGCGAAACCCTGAACCGGCTGGAGGCCGAGGTTACGGCCCTGTCCCCGGCCCGGCTGGTCTTCCTGGGCGACAGTTTCCACGACCACCAGGCCGAGGCGAGGCTGGCGGCCGAGGACGCCGCCCGGCTGGCGGCCCTGGCGCGGGGGCGGACGCTGATCTGGGCGGTCGGCAACCATGACGAGGACGGACCGCGGGACCTGCCCGGGGACGTGGTGGACGAGCTGCTGATCGCCGGACTGCGGCTGCGCCATGAGCCCGCTCCCGGACCCCAGCCAGGCGAGGTGGCCGGGCATCTTCACCCCGCCGCCCGGGTCAGCAGCGGTCGCGCCAGCGTACGGCGGCGCTGCTTCGTCACCGATGGCTCCAGACTGATCCTGCCCGCCTTCGGCGCGTACACCGGGGGGCTGAACATCCTCGACAAGGCATTTGGCGGGATGTTCGACTCAACGCCCATGGCCGGAGCCCTCGGGTCGAAGCGGGTTCACGCGGTGGGCTGGAAGTCGCTTCGGCCGGATTGAGGCGGATCGCGTCAGGACCGCCGGCCGATACCCTACATATGGAGGGCTTGCTCGAGGGCGAAGGACAGCGAGATCGCGGCGCCCGAGGTCAAAAGCGTGCGCAGGCGCGGCCGCCAGGCGGGACCCTCGTGATTGGTGACGTCCCAAAGCCATTGCAGGATGAAGACCAGCAGGAAGCCCGACAATTGCCAGGCCGGATCAAATTTGAGACCGCCCAGCAGCAGGCCGAACGCCGCCAGCGGAAACAGCTGTGACAGGCCCAGGACGCCCCAGCGCGGTTCGGGGTTTTCGATCTCGAGACCGCACCGCACGCCGCCGAGATAGGACAGGATGGCGGTCGAATAGGCCAGGAGGCTGATCAGGGCCAGACTGCGGGACTCGATCGGCCCGTAGCAGAA
>NZ_PEGG01000230.1 GCF_002737765.1 Caulobacter sp. B11
CTATGCGCCCGAGCCGGCCTATGTCGAGCCCGAGCCCGAGCCCGCCCCGGTGGCCGAGGTGCAGCCCAATCTCTACTTCGATGAACCGCCGATCGAGATCGCGCCGGAACCCCGCATCGCCGCGCCGGCCCCGCGCGTCACCCGCATCGTCGACCCGATGGTCGCCGAGGCCGAGGACGAGCCCCTGTTCAGCGACAACTATTTCGACGACCGTCGGCCGCAGAAGTCGGGCGGGCTGGATGAGCCTGTTCGGCGGTGGTCGCCAGCAGCGCTACGACCAGCAAACCGGCCCCGCAGCCCCAGGCCCGCTCGACCGGTTCGGCCCGTCCGGCCCAGCAGCCGCTGGAAGCCCCCCAGGCCCAGGAAGGCGAGGATCTCGAAATCCCCTCCTTCCTGCGTCGGCTAGCCAACTAGGCGCAATCCTTTCAGTGCAGCGTTTTCAGACGCCCGGAGCCGTAAGGTTCCGGGCGTCTTGCTGTGCGGGTGCCGGTGCGGTGATCCTCCCCCCAAAGGGGGAGGTGTCGCGGAGCGACGGAGGGGGAAGTGCCCGCTGCTTCGTCCGCCAACGTCCCCCTCCGGTCCTCCGGACCACCTCCCCCTTCAGGGGGAGGATCTTGTGCGCTACACCGGATGTCGATGAAGCTCACCCGCGCCGACCGCAAAATCCTCGAGATCCTGCAACAGGACGCCAGCCTGACCAATGTCGAGCTGGCCGAGCGGGTGGGGCTGTCGCCCAGCCCGTGCCTGCGCCGGGTCAAGGCGCTGGAGGCGGCCGGGCTGATCAGCGGCTATGTGGCCCTAGTCGACCGCCGCAAGGCCCGGCTGGACCTGCTGGCCTATGTCGAGGTCCAGGTCGACCGCCACAGCGAAACCGCCGCCGAGGGCTTCGCCGAGGCCGTGCTGCGCGAGCCCATGGTGGTGGGCTGCCACGCGATGACCGGCGGTTACGACTACCTGCTGCGGGTGGTGGCCCCCAACCTCGACGCCTATGCCGAATTCACCATGAAACGTCTGTTGAAGATGCCGGCGGTCAAGGACATCCGCTCGAGCTTCGTGCTGGAAACGATCAAGGACGCGACGGCCCTGCCGCTGGATTATCTGGACTAGGCTGCCCGGCCTTCTGACGGCGTTCTCGGCCCAGACCCTGTCGCCACCGGCCTCGGCCCGGTCTCGCAACGCTTGGGAACCGGGGCGACGCAACCCCGCCGCCTGGCGCACGTTATGGCTGCACGCGTCGTGCTGGCAGCCTCGTCGTCCGCCCCCGCCTCAACCCGGCTCCTGGCTTTCAGCCTTTGAGCCTCCGGGCGATCCCGCGGCGGAGAATGACCATGACCGAGCTCCAAGCCAAAGCCACCGGCAAGACCCTGATGATCGTCGAGGACGAAGTTCTGGTGGCCATGATCCTGCGCGACGAGCTGGCGGAGGCGGGCTACCACGTCCTTGACCTGACCGATCGACGCGACGAGGCTATCGCGGTCGCCAAGGCCTGCAAACCCAATCTCGCCCTGGTCAATATCCAGCTGGCCGGTAACGATGACGGCATTGAACTGGCGGAAAACCTCAAGGGCCTGGGGATTCCGGTCCTGTTCATCAGCGGCCAGGTGAACCGGGCCTCCTCGGCGCGAACCGTCGCCATCGGCTCGCTGCCCAAGCCCTATGACGCCGCCGACATGGTGCTGGCGGTCGGCTATCTTCTCGCCCGTCTTGACGGCGACCCCTCGCGACCGAGGCCCTCGCGGCTCGAGGTCTTCGAGGGCGACGGCTTCAGTCTCGCGCCCGCCGCCTAGGTCGTGGCGGGGATCGATCCTCGTCAATCCGTCGTCGATCCGGGGCAAAATTGAACCCGTTCAATGGCTTGAGAAATATTGACGCCAATTGCTCAGACGCGTTGAGGCCGCCCGCATACTTCTGCTTGCCCCGTCGCGGGGGAGGGCGTCCGGCCGGCGACCTTGACGCGCGACGGGGGCGGTCGAGCGGGGCGTGTCCGTCGGCCGGCGTCGCGGGTCCCGGATGGCCCGGTCGGCGGAGCGTGGCGGTCCTGGATGGGGTCGCGGGCGGTCCGGACCGGACGGCGGGAACATCCCCTCGGCGCCGAACGGCGAACGCCACAGGCGCGGGCTGAAATCGCCCGCGCGGTCCGGACGGGGTTGCCGCCCCTCCGCCCGCCGGAGGCCTCCATCGGAGCGGGTTAAGAATCCGCGACCCGAAGGCTTTCGTCCATCGATCGCGCGGAGCGCCCGGGTCGTGTCGAAACGGTATCCTCCAAATCCCTATTCCGGGCGCGTCCCGGTCGCTTCGCCGCCTCCCCAGCCCGCCGGCCTTCGTCGGCGGAAGACCGCCCGCGCATGTCGGTCATCAAGCATCAAGTTTATGATCATTTTTGACGAAAGATGACCGGTTGCTCCGGCTATGGGGGCGTGATCGTCATACATCACCGCCCGTTGCGCTCTATCCTGCCCGCTCCCCTGTCTTCGGAGCGTGACGCATGCTGGTTCTGGATCGCAAGTCCCCGTCCGACTCTGGGACGTCACCGATGCGCCCAGCCCTCGAGCCTATCCAGGCCTACAAGGCCGGGATGAGCCTGGCCGAGGCCAGCCGCCGCACCGGCCAGACGCACTTTTCCAAGCTGGCCAGCAACGAGAACCTGCTGGGAGCCAGCCCAAAGGTCGGGGCCGCCGTGCAGCAGGCCCTGGCCAGCCCGGAGATCTATCCCGACCCCTATTGCGAGACCCTGCGCGCCGCGATCGGCGCGCGGCTGGGCGTTGAATCCGGCCGCATCCTGGTCTCGCCCGGTTCCGAGGCCCTGATCGACTATCTGTTCCGCGCCGTGCTGCATCCGGGCGACTCGATCCTGCTCAGCTCGCCGACCTTCCCGGCCTACGAGATCTTCGGCCGCTGCGCCGAGGCCCGGCTGATCGACGTGCCGCGCCGGGCCAATTTCGACCTCGACGTGGCCGCCTTCGCCGCCGAGGCGGCGCGCGGCCCCAAGCTGATGGTGCTGTGCACCCCCAACAACCCGACCGGCAACGCCCTGACCGCCGCCGACATCGAGACCATCCTGGCCGCGACCCCGCGTTCGACCCTGGTCTTCGTCGACGAGGCCTATCGCGAATACCACGAGGCGTTCGACACCCTGGCCTTGCTCGATGCCTGGGGCGGTCCCTGGGTGTCGGGACGCACCTTCTCCAAGGCCTATGGCCTGGCCGGCCTGCGGGTCGGCTATGGCGTCGCCTCGTCGGAGGCCCTGGTCGGCTATCTCGACCGCCTGCGTCCGCCCTTCAATGTCACCAGCGTCTCCCAGGCCGCCGCCCTGGCCGCCTGGGACGACCAGGACCACCTGACCCGCACGGTCGCCCTGACCATCGCCGAGCGCGGCCGGGTCGAGGATGTCCTGGCCGATCTGGGCGTCGACCACACCCGCAGCCAGGCCAACTTCGTCTTCCTGCGGACCCCGGCGGGTCCCGAGGCCACGACCGAGCGTTTGCTGCGGCAGGGCCTGATCGTCCGTCCCACCCCGGTCGCCGGCGGCTGGGTGCGCATCACCATCGGTCGCCCGAGCGACAATGACAGTCTGATCGCCGCCTTGCCCGCCGCGCTCGCCCTCTGATTTCGGAGCCCGCCTTGACCCTTTCCGCTGAAAATCCCCTCGGCCTCGACGGGTTCGTGTTCGTCGAGTTCACCAGCCCGCAGCCGGCGGCCATGAAGGCGCTGTTCGAGCAACTGGGCTTCGTGCCCGCCTCGACCCATCCGACCAAGGCCGTGACCCGCTACAAGCAGGGCCGCATCAACCTGCTGGTCAATGACGAGACCGACGGCCAGGTCGCCGCCTTCCGCGCCGCCCACGGCCCGTCGGCCAACGGCATGGCCTTCGGCGTCGCCGATGTCGAACAGGCCTATGCCGAGGCGCTGAAGCGTGGGGCGGTGGCCGCCGACGCCGGCCAGACCCTGCTGGGCGAGGGCGCCCGGGTGCTGGAAGGCATCGGCGGCTCGATGCTGTATCTGGTCCAGAGCGCCGAGGCGGTGTTTTCGACCTGGACGCCGGTCGCGGGCGCCGCCGAGGCGGAAGCGGCCAACAATGTCGGCCTCGACCTGCTCGATCACCTGACCCACAACGTCAAACGCGGCCAGATGAGCACCTGGTCGACCTTCTATCGCGACGTCTTCGGCTTCGAGGAGCAGAAGTATTTCGACATCAAGGGCCAGGCCACCGGCCTGTTCAGCCAGGCGATGATCGCGCC
The DNA here is from genome assembly GCF_002737765.1 of Caulobacter sp. B11. Classification (GTDB taxonomy): domain Bacteria; phylum Pseudomonadota; class Alphaproteobacteria; order Caulobacterales; family Caulobacteraceae; genus Caulobacter. The sequence continues at coordinate 4,239 of NZ_PEGG01000230.1, forward strand.
CGACAAGGCCATCCGCATCCCGCTCAACGAAAGCCAGGACGACCACAGCCAGATCGAGGAGTTCATCCGCCAGTACAACGGCGAGGGCATCCAGCACCTGGCCCTGACCACGGCCGACATCTACGACACGGTCGAGAAGCTGCGCGCCCGGGGCGTCAAGCTGCAGGACACCATCGAGACCTATTACGAGCTGGTCGACAAGCGCGTGCCCGGCCACGGCGAAGACCTGGCCCGCCTGAAGAAGAACCGCATCCTGCTGGACGGCAAGGTCGGCGAGGAAGGCCTGCTGCTGCAGATCTTCACCGAGAACCTGTTTGGCCCGATCTTCTTCGAGATCATCCAGCGCAAGGGCAATGAAGGCTTCGGCAACGGCAACTTCCAGGCCCTGTTCGAGAGCATCGAGCTGGACCAGATCCGCCGCGGCGTGATCACGGTCGACGCCTAAGGCTATTCTATCGAGGGGGGAGGGCGTTTAGTGCCCTCTCTTCCGTCTTCCCGGCGCAGGCCGGGGCCCAGGTGAAGCCCACGAACCGCTCCAGGTGAACCTGGATCCCGGCCTTCGCCGGGAAGACGGGGGTGGGCGGAAAGAGATGAGATCCCCAACCGCATGACCGACGCGCTCACCTACCAATCCGGCTTCGGCAATCACTTCTCGACCGAGGCCGTCCCCGGCGCCCTGCCGATCGGCCAGAACTCGCCGCAGCAGGTTCCATTCGGCCTCTATGCCGAGCAGCTGTCGGGCACGGCCTTCACCGCGCCCCGGCACGAGAACCGCCGCAGTTGGCTCTATCGCCTGCGGCCCAGCGCCGGCCACGGCCGCTATGAGCCCTATGGCCAGGCCCGGCTGAAGAGCGGCCCCTTCGACGGGCCGGTGACGCCCAATCGCCTGCGCTGGGACCCGATCGACGTCCCGCAGACGCCGACCGATTTCGTCGACGGCCTGATGACCCTGGCCGGCAACGGTGACGTGGCGACCCAGGCCGGGATCGGCATCCACCTCTATCTGGCCAACGCCTCGATGCAGGACCGGGTGTTCCAGAACGCCGACGGCGAGTTCTTGATCATGCCGCAGCAGGGCGTGCTGACCTTGGTCACCGAGCTGGGCGTGCTGACGGCGGGTCCGGGCGAGATCGCCCTGATCCCGCGCGGCGTGCGCTTCCGGGTCGAGGTGGCGGGGCCGTCGCGCGGCTATGTCTGCGAGAACTATGGCGCGGCCTTCAAGCTGCCGGACCTGGGGCCGATCGGCGCCAACGGCCTGGCCAATCCGCGCGACTTCCTGACCCCCGTCGCCGCCTTTGAGGACATTGAAGCCCCGACTCAGGTGATCCAGAAGTTCCAGGGCGGCCTGTGGTCCAGCCAGTGGGATCACAGCCCGCTGGACGTGGTGGCCTGGCATGGCAATTTCGCGCCGTGCAAATACGATCTGGCCCGCTTCAACACGATCAATACGGTCAGCTTCGACCATCCCGATCCGTCGATCTTCACGGTTCTGACCGCGCCCAGCGAGATCCCCGGAACCGCCAACTGCGATTTCGTGATCTTCCCGCCGCGCTGGATGGTGGCCGAGCACACCTTCCGGCCGCCCTGGTTCCATCGCAACGTGATGAGCGAATATATGGGCCTGGTCACCGGCGCCTATGACGCCAAGGCCGGCGGCTTTTCA
>NZ_PEGG01000231.1 GCF_002737765.1 Caulobacter sp. B11
GCCGCCGGCCGCCGGTTCTCGCCGGCGACGAAGAAATAGCTGTTCACATAGTCCAGGCCCAGGCCCGTCCAGCGGCCCGGCGCGGCGATGGCCCCGCTGACCGGCTTGGCCACGGTGTCGACCGTCTGGCGGGTCACGCCATAGGCCTGCTGCTGCAGGGTCTCTCGCCGGTCGGCCAGCAGAAACGCCACCGCGATCACGATCGCGACGATGAGCGCCACGGCCGCGGTCCAGGTGAGCGGCACTTTCAGGTCGCCAAGCGGACCCTCTCGAAAGACCACGGACTATTTCTCCCGACGCCCCCCAGGCGTCTCTGTCGGAATCTAGATCTAGGCGAGCGTGGATTCCAGGACGCCCTTCATCCACTTGGGATGCTCGAGAACCTTGCCGCAGCCCAGGGCCACGCAGGACAGCGGATCATCGGCCACGGTGACCGGCAGGCCGGTGTGGTCGCGGATCTCGGCGTCCAGGCCGCGCAGCAGCGCGCCGCCGCCGGTCAGCATGATGCCCTTGTCGGCGATGTCGGAGGCCAGCTCCGGCGGGGTGGCTTCCAGCGCCACCTTGACCGCCTCGACGATCTGCCCGACCGGTTCGGCCAGGGCGTCGGCGGCCTGCTTTTCGCTGATGCGGACTTCGCGCGGCACGCCCTGCATCAGGTCGCGGCCCTTGACGTCGATCGACAGGCCTTCGCCGTCGGCCGGGGCGCGGGCGGTGCCGATTTCCTTCTTGATGCGCTCGGCGGTGGTCTCGCCGATCAGCAGGTTATGGTGGCGACGCATGTAGCTGATGATCGCCTCGTCCATCTTGTCGCCGCCGACGCGGACCGAGCGCGAGTAGACGATGCCCGACAGCGACAGCACGGCCACCTCGGTGGTGCCGCCGCCGATGTCGACGACCATCGAGCCGGTCGGCTCGTGGATGGGCAGGCCGGCGCCGATCGCGGCGGCCATCGGCTCGTCGATCAGGCCCACGCGGCGGGCCGAAGCGTTGAGGCAGCTGTCATTGATGGCGCGGCGTTCGACGGCGGTGGCGCCCGACGGCACGCAGACGATGACCTTGGGATTCACGAAGCCCTTGCGGTTGTGAACCTTGCGAATGAAATACTTGATCATCTCCTCGGCGACTTCGAAGTCGGCGATGACCCCGTCGCGCATCGGGCGGATGGCTTCCATGTGACCCGGCGTCCGGCCCAACATCTGTTTGGCCTCGATCCCGACGGCGTGGACGATCTTGCGACCGCCGACATTGCGCAGCGCCACCACGGAGGGCTCGTTCAGGACAATGCCCTTACCCTTCATATAGATAAGGGTGTTGGCCGTGCCCAGATCGATGGCGATGTCGTTGGAAATTACGCCGAAGAGGGAAGAAAACATTGAAGGCCCTGACTGAGGGGTAGGAGGGGCAGAAGCGGGGGATCGTTAACCAGAAAGCTGAGCCATTGCCGTCCAAGGGACAGCGGAAACAAAGTACCAACGGCTCCTACGTCATATAGGGACGAGAACAACATGATTCCCGCATTTGGCGGGTGTTCGTCCCGGTTCGCTCGTCCCACCGCGCGGCAGCAAGGCCGCTGGCGGGCTTCGCGGTCGCCCGGAGATGGCAAGCTGCCCCGACGACAGCCCGTTTGCCCTGCGAAAGCGTTGAATTCAAGGTCTATTCGCCGTCCAGCTTGATGGGCCCCGTCGAAGGGATGAAGCGCGCAGCCTCAACCCAGAAACATGGCGTTTTCTAGCCCAAGGCGGCCATCGCCACACCCACCGCCGTGACCAGACCGGCGGCCACCTGAAGCAGGCTTGTGCGCTCGGCGAACAGCCGTCGTCCGGCCACGGCCGCCATGGGCATTTCGACCACGCCGACCGCCCGAACCGGTCCGACCGGGCTCAGGGCCATGGCGGTGAACCACAGGCCGGAGGCCGCCGCGCCGCAGAAGCCGGCCCCAGGGATTGTCGCCACTGCCGCACCACCGAGACCAGGGCGGCGGGGTTGCGCACGGCCAGGACCGTGGTCAGCGCCGCCGACTGGATCGCCTGCACCACCATCACCGTCACCAGGGCCGAGAAGACGTGATGCTGCGGGTCAAAGGCCAGGGAAGCCTGGCGAAAGCAATTGGCGCTGAGGGCGAAGATCGCGCCGGATCCAAGCCCGGCCAGGGCCGCGCCCTTGCGCATCGGCGTCGCCTCGCGCGGCCAGGTCAGCACCGCCAGGCCCGCCGTGGCCACGAGGCCGCCGATCCAGGTCTGGGCCGAGACGTGGTCGCCGAACAGCAGCACGCCCCAGATCAGGGCGAACGGCAAGCCGCTCTGCTGCATGGCGGTTCCCAGGGCGAAGGAGGAGCGGTTCATGGCGGTCAGCAGGGCCGCCGTCGCGGCGATCTGCAGCCCCGCCCCCGCGACGCAGGCCAGCCAGAACCCCAGGCCAGCATGGGCCTGGGCCCCGGGCGTCACCGCCCAGGCGATGGCGGCGAACAGCATGGCGAACGGCAGGCCGAACAGGAACCGCACCAGGGTCGCGCCCCACGCCCCGCCCCGCCCATCACCGAGCGCTGGGCGGCGTTGCGCAGCACCTGGAAGGCCGCCGCGCCGATGGTGATGGGAATCCAGATCATGCTCGCGCCGTCCTTACACCGCCCTCACCCTGGACGTCCGTCTTTCAGAGAGCGGCATGACGCTCAGGCGGCGCACAGCCCGGCCATTGATCGGTCCCGTGACGGATTCCGGTCAAAGGGGCGGGCCGACCGTCCCGAGGCGGCCGAGGCGATGAACCTGCTCCGGCGCCGGGGTCATGGCCGTGTCGAGGCGGCGCGGCGGCAGACCCGCCATGTCGCCGACGAACAGAGCGACGGGCTGCTGATCGTCGGCTGGGCCGGCCTCATCGACGCTCGCGCCGCGGCCGTGCTTGAGACGCGCGTCGGCCCGGACCTCAGAACCCGCTGGCGATCGCCGGTTCGGGCCGGCTTTTTTCCTTGCGGGCGAAGAGGTTGTTGAGGGCGTTGACATAGGCCTTGGCCGAGGCGGTCAGGGTGTCGGTGTCGGCGGCCTGGCCGGTGGCGATGCGGCCGTCCTCCTCCAGACGCACCGAGACCTGGGCCTGGGCGTCGGTGCCCTCGGTGACCGCGTGCACCTGGAACAGGCGCAGGGCGGCCTCGTGCGGCACGATCATGTGGATGGCGTTGAACACCGCGTCGACGGGACCGTCGCCCGAGGCTTCGGCCGTCCGGGACTCGCCGTCGACCTCCAGGGTCAACTCGGCCGACTGGCCGTCGGTGCCGGCCACGACCCGCAGGCGCGAAACCCGGATCCGCTCCGAGCCGCGCGCCAGGGCGTCGTCGACCAGGGCGATGATGTCGTCGTCGTAGACATGCTTCTTGCGGTCGGCCAGGTCCTTGAAGCGGCCGAAGGCCTCCTTCAGGGCGTTCTGGCCCAGTTCATAGCCCAGGTCCTTCAGCTTGGCGCGGAAGGCGTGGCTGCCCGAATGCTTGCCCATGACCAGGCTGGACGGCGCCTGGCCGACCGATTCCGGGGTCATGATCTCGTAGGTCTCGCGGTTCTTCAGCATCCCGTCCTGGTGGATGCCGCTTTCATGCGCGAAGGCGTTCTTGCCGACGATGGCCTTGTTGTACTGCACCGGGAAACCGGTGATGGCCGAGACGTAACGGCTGGCGCGGGTGATGTGGGTGGTGTCGATCCGGGTGTCGTAGGGCAGCTTGTCGCCGCGGACCTTCAGGGCCATGACGACCTCTTCCAGCGCCGCGTTGCCGGCCCGCTCGCCCAGGCCGTTGATGGCGCATTCGATCTGGCGCGCCCCGCCCTGTACGCCGGCCAGGCTGTTGGCCACGGCCAGGCCCAGGTCGTTGTGGCAATGGGTCGAGAAGATCACCCGGTCGGCGCCCTCGACGTTCTGGGTCATCCAGCTGAACAGGTCGGCATATTCCGACGGATAGGTATAGCCGACGGTGTCGGGCAGGTTGATCGTCGTGGCTCCGGCCTTGATGGCGGTCTCGATGGCGCGGCGCAGGAACTGGCGGTCGCTACGAGTGGCGTCCTCGGCCGACCATTCGACGTCGTCGCGCAGGTTGCGGGCGTGGGTCACCGAGCGGGCGATCACGTCGATGACGGCGTCCGGCTCCATCTGCAGCTTGTGCTTCATGTGCAGGTCGCTGGTGGCGATCACCACATGGATGCGGCCGCGCTCGGTGGGCTTCAAGGCTTCGGCGCAGCGGTCGATATCGACCTGGTGGGCGCGGCACAGGCCGGCGATGGTCGAGGTCTTGACGATCTTGGCGATCTCGCGGACCGCCTCGAAGTCGCCGTTCGAGGCGATCGGGAAGCCGGCCTCGATGATGTCGACCCCCATCTCCTCGAGGATCTTGGCCAGCTCCAGCTTTTCGTCCAGCGACATGGAGGCGCCGGGCGACTGCTCGCCGTCGCGCATGGTGGTGTCAAAGATGACGACGTTGTCGCGCTTGTCGAAAGCGCCTGCGGAAACGGGGGTCATGGACTTACTCGTGGAAGATGTCTGTGGTCGGGGCGGAGGAGCGTTCATCCCCTGTGCGCCCGGACACGACGAAGCGTGGCCGCTAGAGCGCCCAGGGGCTGATAAGCCGTAGCCAAAGCTGTTCGCACGCGACGTTCATGATCACTTTCTACACAGCAGGCGGATTCCGAGCAAGCATTTTGCGTCGTGACGGCAATCGGCCGCACACGACGCAAATTCATGCCGCTATCGGGCAGGCTCGGGGCGGGTGACGATCGGAAAATCGGTCGGGAAGGTGTCAAACCACCCCGTCAGCCGGCCGAAAGCCGACCGATCCCCCTCGATCTTGACCTGGCCGGTCAGCACCTTGCCGACCAGGGACGTGCCCTGAAACAGCGAGTCCAGGAACACCGGCCGGGCCACGGTCAGGGTGGCGTCGACGGTCTCGCCGCCCTTGGCCCGCTCGGCCACGAGCACCCGGTTGCGCACCTCGACCACGAAACGCTCATTGCGATCGGGGAAGACGAAGGCCAGCTTGACGGCGCCGTCGCCCACCTTGTCGCCGTTGAGCCGCACGGCCAGCAGGTCGAAGATCATCTCGCTGCTCAGGCCCTTGAGGATGTCGAGCGGGGCCAGGGAGGCCGGCAGCTTGCGCACGCCGTCGCGCAGTTCGTCGGCGGCGGTCAGGTACATGTTGCGCCAGATGGCGTTCTCGGTCTGGTAGCCCATCTGCTCATAGGCCGCCGCCAGCTGGGCCTTGGACGCCTTGTCGGCGGAATCGGCCATGACCGCATGGTTGAGCAGGGTCGCCGCCCAGGCATAGTCGCCCGTGGCGGCGGCCGTGGCGGCCAGCTCGCGCACCTTGGCCGCGCCGCCCATGGCCGCCACATAGCGTCGGCCGGTCTCGACCGGCGGCGCGGGGGCCAGATGGGCGGGGTTGGCGTCGTACCAGCCCATATAGCGCTGATAGACCGCGCGGCTGTTGAAGCTCATGCTGCCGTAATAGCCGCGATTGTACCAATCCTTGGCCAGGCTGGGCGGCAGCACGATCTGGGCGGCGATCTCGTCGCCGTTCAGC
>NZ_PEGG01000232.1 GCF_002737765.1 Caulobacter sp. B11
GACCAAGGTCGCCACCATCTGCCGGAGGGGCTCCTGCCAAGCCAGATCCTTGCCCTGCCGATCGAATATCGCGCGGCAACGGACGCGTTTTCCTCCATTCGAGATCTCGACGAGGCGGCTGTCGTGTTCGGCTACATGATGGCTAGAGCGGAAGCCCGAGAGACGGTGCTGCCCATTGCAAAAAAAGGCCGTCGAGGGTTGCGAGGAGCGCGGCGGCCGGCTCTGCTCGCGGCGCCGAAAAAAGGCGAGAAGTCAGTCTTCCCCGCCGGTCCTACGCCGATGAGTTGATCCTGGAGAATCCACAGATCGGACTAGGGGAGTGCTCGCGTCGGGTCGCCGATAGGTTCCAAATAACACCAGACACTGCAACCGAGATCAAGGTAGCGGACAAATTCGAGGATCGACCAGTCGGGACGGGAAAATGGCCTCGTCGTGAATTGGTTAGAAGCCTTCAGGCCCGCAGGGGGTAACCCCGGGGTCCCCGGGGGTTATCCGGGGTTGCCCCCTCACAGCGTGACCGATCTGCGCCATCACCATCTTACCCGATGAGCTTCCTCACGGGTGGATGGAGCCAACACATGCAACTCGCCACCTCGGCGCCGGGCGCGATCAGCGCCATCGTGCCGGAATTCTTGGCCACGCCAGATGCCGCTGCGTTTCTCGGTCTGAGCACCGGGTACCTGGAAAATCTCCGCGTGTCGGGCAACGGGCCGCGCTGGCATCGACTGGGCGCTAAGGCCGTTCGGTACCGTCGTGCGGATCTTCTGAAGTGGGCCGATGCTCGCGCCCACTTCTCGACCTCCGAAGCCCAGACGGCCTGACGTGATCGCTCTGTATGTCCCCATCGGGCGGCGGTGATCCTATGGCCCCGCAAGCGCGCGTCGAGACGACGCCCACCCTCGCAGCCGGCGAACAACAGCGGCTTTCGTCCCCAGCAATGGTCATCCTGGTCCCGTATCGGGCCTGGCGCGGCATGTCTGCTCGCGAGGCCGCGGCCTGGGCCCGTGAATGCGAACTGTCGGCCGCGCGCCTCCGCAATCACCGGCTGGAGCTGCCGGAGAAGACCCTGGCCACCCTTAGTTGGATGGCGAACGGCTATGAGGCCCAGGCCCGAGGCGCATGGGCCGTTGTGTTACCCCTCGCCAGGCGGGATGCGTCACTTCTGAAGGTGCGCGTTGGCGGAGGCGCCCGATGAGCTGGGCGGCTTCTCAATGGGCCGCGAGGGCGCGTGTCGGCAGTTCGACCGCGAAAGCCGTGCTGCTAGTTCTCGCCGAAGCCGCTTCGGCTGACGATCTCTCCACGATTGTGGGTGTCGCCACTATCGCCGAGCGCGCTGAGCTGAACAAGCGCACCGTCATCGCGGCCCTGAAGCTCCTAGCGGGGGGCGAAACGGGGTCGGATGGTGCCGCGGCTGGCCAAGCCTTCATAAGGAGATCCAGGCGCTTCAACCCTACCGATGGGTCCAGGACGAGCGACAGGATCGTACTGCTTGTCGCCGCCCAAAGTGACGGTGATGCACTTAGGGACGCCAGCCAAGGTGAACCTGATGCACTCAGGCCGGCGGCCCAAAGTGACGGTGATGCACTTAGGGGGGGCACCAAGGTGCACGTCACAGCGCGCCTAGGTGCATCTGACGGCCCGCCTAGGTGCAGCACGGCCACCCTATCCGTCTCTTGTCCGTCAGATCATCCGGTTACCACATGTGGCGACCTTCCCTCCGGCCAAGTCCTCCCGTTTTTCACCGACACGCCATTTGAGCGCTGGTGGACCGCCTACCCGAACAAGACTGGGAGGAAGACCGCAAAGGCCAAGTTCGATCGGATCATCAAATCCGGCGAAGCATCCTTGGATCAACTGATCGCTGGCGCCGAGCAGTACGCCCAGAGCGACAAGGTAAGGCGGGGATACGCGAAAAACCCTGTGACATGGCTCAACGGCGGCTGCTGGACCGATGAAGCGCAAAACCACGGCAACTCTCTCAGCGGGGCCCAATGGGCCCTTGGAGCCGGCAATGACTGACGTGCAACTCATGAAGGCGAGCGCACCAGCCGTGCCCGGCCGGCAAGGCGTCAGCATTGCGACGGTCCTCGCACGCAGCGAAGCCGCGATCGCAGAACTATCGTTCGACTGGCCTGGCTCCCTTCACGAGCTGCAGCGCTGGGAGCACGGCGAGACCCCCCTTCAGCGATGGAAGCGAGCTCGCATGGCGCTCGAAACTGCGCCGCCTCGGAGCGTCTTCGAAGGGCGCTTGGCGGACATAGTTGAGCACCTCAAACCAGCGCAGCCTGGTCAGGCAAGGGCTATGGTCGGCATGCTAGTCGATGCCTTTCCGAATGGTCGGCCCCAGAATGCCGTCGCATACATGGAATCGATACTGCACGACGTCGTCGATATGGGATTTTCGGCTGTCGCGATCGCCATGGCCTGTCGCGAATTGCGCCGATCTTCACGCTTCCTTCCAACGGTAGCCGAGGTTGTGGGCGCGTGCGGCGAGGCCAGCGCGAAATGGCGGTCCGAACATCGCGTGGTCGAGCACCTGTTGAGCCGGCTGTCTGAAGCTGAGCGGTCAGCCGCTTCGCCAGAGCCGGAGCCGACCCCATTGGATTCCCGCCTGGCTCGCGAGGCGAGCGCGCCCGCAAGAGCGGGGCTCACCTAATGGTCAGCTACGTCCAAGTCCCCACCGGCATCTGGCGGACGAAACTGTCCCGCCGCTGCCAGGCCGAAACCCAAGCTCGCCGCATGGCTGAGCTCCACCGTCGCCGTGAGGCCGAGCGCACCGCTCGCGCCCTCGCCGAAGCCGCCAAGCCGGCGGCAACCCTGAAGGAGACTTGAGATGTTCCAGCAGCATGAACTCGACGATGCGGTCGACGCGAACGGCGTTGTGAAGCCCGGTAAGTGCCTGCGCGTGTCGTTCGCGATGATGGACGGCGCCGGCCCGGCGGCTGAGGTCACGACCGCGCAAGTCATCGACGCCACGCGCGCCGTGATGGCCCAGGACGCCGCCGTCGCCGCCTATGACGCCTACATCGGCGACCTGACCGCCGGCGGCACCTACGCGCCGGCGCCGCACTCCCTCCCGATCGTCACCGACCAGGAGCTTACCGACGCCGCTGCAACCGCCAGGGCGGCCCGCGACGTCTACCTGGCTCACCTCCGGGGCGAAGCCGCCTAACACCTCTCCCTGGCCCGTCGAGAGACGCGCCTCCATCCCTTTGAAGGATACGACCATGACCAAGACCCCGACCCAGGCCGACGAAAACCGCATCTGCCTCCTCAACGAGGTCCCGGCCGCCCGGGTGAAGACGGCCCTCACCAACACGAAGGCCCGGCTGGAACTGATCGAGCGGGAAACTGCCGCTGCCCACCAGCGCGCGATGAGCCCGACGGCCGATGACGCGGAGATACGCGCGGCCCGGGCCGAAGTCACCGACCTAGCGTTCGAGCGTGAGCGGCTGGCCAATGCGGTCGAGCATCTGACCGAGCGACACACCAGCCTCGCCGCTGCGGAAGTCAGGGCCTCGCAGCAGGAGGAGCATTCCCTTGCGAAGGCCGAGCGCGACGCCCTGGTGGTGGAAATCGCCGAGGTCTATCCCAAGCTCGCCGAGCAGCTCATCGACCTTTTCACGCGCCTGGATGCGAACGACGCCCGCCTCAGCGCCGTCAACAAGGCCGGTGGCGGAGAACGGTTGGAATCGGCGGAAGTCGCCGCCCGCGGCTGCGCCGGCAACTTCATCTGGCCGGTCGGCCGAGGCGCCGGGAACGTCGCCCGCCTGACCCGCATCCAGCTGCCCAACCTGAACCAGCACGGCTACGCCTGGCCGCCGCGGACCAGTGGGCGTGAGCGAGAAGAATTTCGACGAGGAGGTCACGGCGCAAGCCGTGGCCGCCGCCCCCCGAGCGCTCGTGTTGGAGTTCGAACAGCCTGAGATGGGCGGGGGCAGCATGGGGACCCGTGGGCCCTGACGCAGCGTGCGTTGAGCAGATCATGTCGTGACGAGAGGCTTAGGCCGAAATCACGGAGCCGACATGCATCCCCACCGCACCCATCCCGCCGCCCGCTCACAGTTCGCTTGTAGCCCGCCGAAGGTCGCTAACCCCCCCGCCTCCGAATCTGCACGATTCATCAGGTCGCCTAGTAGCGGAGCGACAGATGAACGACGTACTCAAACCCGAAGTCCTGGCCGGCATCGCTGGGGTGATCGCAGCATTGGCCGGCCTGGTCCGGGCGCTAAGGGCGCCAGCCGTCCGGAAAGATGAGGAACCAAGACCGTGACGACCACCAACACTAGGGGCATACCGGTGACATGACCCAGGCCGATCCCGAACCGCCCCTGGACGGCGAGCCCGGTCCGGAACTGCCCACCAAACGACGGCCCGCGCCTGCTGACCTTGGCCATTGCTGGGCATGGTCGCGGAGGGAAAGTGTCGCTGCGGAAGGCCTGTCGCCGTCTTGGTCTTGATCCGCCTTCCACGCACACTTGGCTGGAGGACGACCGCGATCGGCGCCAACAGTACGCGCGCGCACGCGAGCAGCGAGCCGAGATCTACGCCGAGAAGGGTCTGACGATCGGGCTGGCTGCGGCTACTGGAAAGCTGAAGGCGGACGGCGCGCGCGTGGCTCTG
>NZ_PEGG01000233.1 GCF_002737765.1 Caulobacter sp. B11
TTCGTCCTTGAGGCGTTCGCCCAGGGCTTGGGCCGACGGCGCGGGCGGCTCCGCGCAGGCCCTTGGCTCCAGCCGCCGCGCCGCTCGGGATCGGCGGTGACCAGCGGATGCTTGGCGACGGGCCAGCAGGCGCACGGGATCGAGCGGATCGATGACCAGGGCGGCCAGATGCTGGCCCAGGACCGCGACCGGCGCGGCGGCCAGGGGCGCGCCGGCCGAGCTGTCGGCCACCACGCCCCAGCGCATCAGATGGGCGCTGACCCGGCGGGCCAGGGCCTGGTCAGGGTGACCAGGGCGGCCGTCAGGCCAGGGGTCTCGAGAGCTTCGCGCAGCAGCAGGGCGCAGGCGCTGGCGGCCTCGTCCTCGCCGCGGGCGGTGACCAGGGACAGTCCCTTCAGGCCTTCGACGATCGGATCCAGGGCCGGCGCCTCGGCCCGCAGCCGCGCGATCTGGGCCAGCCAGTCGGCGGTGGATTCGGCCGGTCGCAGGGCTTCATTGATCAGCCGGCGGCGCCAGCGCCCCTGGCTGTCGGCCTCCGGCAGCCAGGGGCGAACCTCGGCGCGGCTGATCCCGGCGCGATCGAGCAGGCGACGCATGGCCCCTTGGGGATGCTGCTCGCCGACCTGGGCCCAGGCGTCGTCGGCCAGGCCGTCATCGAGGCCGGGCAGCACCACCGCGCCCTGCGGGGCCTTGGCGATGGCGATCAGCAGGTCGGCGGTGGCCGGGGCGGTGCCCGTCGAGCCGGCGGCGACCAGCACGCCGGTCGGGGGGCTGAGCGTCCATTGCTCGGCCAGGGCCCGCAACAGCTTGACCCGCCGGGCGCTGACATCGATCAGGCCCAGCTCGGTCAGGCGCGCCGGCCAGGCGGTCAGGATGGCGTTGAGGAAGCGGGCCGAGACCTGCCAGTGCCGGGCCAGGTCGCCTTCGGCCAGGCCGTCCAGGCGGCCGGCGGTCTCGACCTCCTCGATCTGGCAGCTGTCGAGAAAGTCAGCCAGGGCCCGGGCCATTTCCAGCGCCTGGCCGGCCCCTGGGCTGAAGTCCAGCAAGGGCGCATGTTCAACCACCAGGCGGGCCAGTTCGAAGCGCCGGCGGCGCGAGGACACCGCCGGCTCCAGGCTCAGGGCCAGGTCGCCGGGCTCGAACGGCGGCTCGCCGGCGTCCAGGTCGCCCAGGGGGCGGATCTGCGGCAGCAGCAGGGCCCGGCCGCCGCTGACCGCCAGGAAGGCGTCGGCCAGGGCGCGGGCGCCGCGTCGGGTCGGGGTCAGGACCGTGGCCTGGGGCAGGGCCTCCGGACCCAGGGGGGCGAGGGCGGTCAGCAGGCCGCGCGCCAAGTCCTCGACGAACGGCCGATGGGCCGGGATCGAAAACCAGCGCGGGCCGTCGGCCGCTCCCATCGGGCTCACCGAAGCCGCGCCTCGGCCGCGTCGCGGGCCTGCGGATCGCCGACATGCATCCAGTACCCGTCCAGCACCACGCCGAACAGGCGACCTTCGGCGGCGAGGCGCCGCCAGATGGTCGCCAGCGAAAAGGGACCTTCGGGCCCGTCATCGACCAGACCGGGCTTGGTGATGTGCACGCCCATATAGGCCAGGGGCGCGGAGGCGGCCTGCCCCCGGAAGCTCAGCCGGCCGTCCTCGTCGATGAACACATCGCCGGCGCCGTCGAAGCCCAGGGCCTGATCCAGCCGGGCCAGCAGCAGGCAGACATCCATCCGCTCGGGATCCCAGGCCTGGGCCAGGGCGTCGACGGCCGAGGGGCCGTTCTCGGTCCAGACCGAGTCGATATTGGCCACCAAGACCGGATCGTCGCCGAGCAGGGGACGGGCCTTGCGCAGGCCGCCGCCGGTTTCCAGCAGCTCCCCGCGCTCGTCGGAAATCACGATCCGGGGGGCGGCGACGCGCTGGCGAAGATGGCCCTCCAGCCGACTGGCGAAGGCGTGGACATTGACCACGGCGGTCTCGACTCCGGCGTCGGCCAGCCGGTCGAGCATGTGGTCGATCAGCGGGCGGCCCGCCACCGCAACCAGGGCCTTGGGGCGGTCGTCGGTCAGGGGCTTCATCCGGGTGCCGAGGCCGGCGGCCAGCACCATCGCCGTCTTGGGGGCGGCCTTGGGCGCCGTCTTGGGCGCGCTCACGAGCGAGCCTCCGCTGGGACATGGTCGTCGAACCAGGCCTTCAGATCCGCCAGGGCCGGATCGGCCAGGCAGGCGTCCAGATAGGTCCACAGCCGGGGCATGAAACTGGCGTAGCGCGGCTTGCCGTCGCGGGTCACCAGACGGGCGAAGATGCCCAGGATCCGAGCGATGTTCAGCAGGCCCAGGGCGTGGAAATCGGCGAGGAAGGTCTCGCGGTCCAGCTCGGGCCGGGCGGACAGATAGCGCTCGAGGCAGGCCTGGGCGCGGTCCGCCGAGACGTCGCGACGCGCGTCGTGCAGCAGCATCGACAGGTCCCAGGCCGGGTGGGCGACCACGGCGTCCTGGAAGTCGAGCAGGCCGACCCGCGCGGGGCCCTGACGCTGTGGCAGCCAGATCAGGTTCTCGGCGTGATAGTCGCGATGGCAGAAGACGCTGGCCCCGGCCTCGGCCCGCGCCCGGATCGGCGCCCACAGCGTCTCCCAGCTGGCCAGGGCGGCGTCGTCGAAGCGCACCGGCTTGAGGCGCGGCAGCCATTCGACAAACAGGTCCTGGGCCATCTTCAGCGCCAGCTCGTCATAGGCCAGCAGGGGCCAGGTCGAGCCGTCGGCTTCCAGAACGGCCGGCGGGCGCACGGCGTGCAGGGCGACCAAAGCGTCGATGGCGGCGTCATAGAGCGGCGCCTCATCGGCCCCGGCGGCGATCACCGTCGCATAGAGGTCGTCGCCGAGGTCTTCGAGCACGGCCAGCCCCTGGGCGGGATCGGCGGCGAGGATCTTCGGCGCCGAAAGACCCTGGGCGCGCAGCCAGCCGGCCACCGCCACGAAGGCGTCGACCCGGCCGGCGGCCAGGCGATAGGCGGCGTTGAAGCCCAGGGCGATCCGCTGATCCGGCGTCGCCTCGGGTGGGCAGGGGGCGGTCTCCAGGGCCGGCGGCTGGTCCATGAAGATGAAGCTGGTCCCGTCGCCGCGAGACAGGCGCTCATAGCTGCGCGTCGAGGCGTCGCCGCCCAGGGCCTGGCGGCGCGTGTCGCCGAACCCGGTGGTTTCCAGAAAGGCCGCCTTGGCCGTTTCGCGATCAGAACTCAAGCTGGCGTCCTTCAAAGGCCCCGTGGCGGATGATGCTGGCCCGTCGCGCTTCGCCGCGCGGATCGTCCAGGATCGGGGTGATCTCTATATCGAGTCGGTCGGGCGGCAGGCGCCCCTCCAGCCGTTGCGGCCATTCGATGATCGCCGCCCCGTCTTCCAGGGCCTCGTCCAGGCCGATCTCATAGGCCTCGTCGGGGTCGGTCAGGCGATAGAGGTCGAAATGGGCGACCGGAAAGTCGGGCCCGTCATAGAACTGGACCAGGGTAAAGGTCGGGCTGGGCACCTCCTCGTTCGGCGTGGTCAGGGCCCTGACCAGGGCGCGGGCCAGGGTCGACTTGCCGGCCCCCAGCGGCCCGGTCAGGCACAGGGCGTCGCCGGGGCGTAGCACCGAGGCCAAGAGGCGTCCCAGCGCCTGGGTGGCAGCCTCGTCGGGCAGGTCGACAAGGGTCAAGCCAGCACCGCCTCAGGGTCGGCCGGCAGTACCCGTTCGACGAAATGCTTGACCTGTTCGGTGGCCACGACCGGGTCGGGGTCCAGCGCGTGTGAAGGGATCGGCTTGCCGACGGTCACCGCGAATCGCCGGCCGGTCTTGTTGAGCAGCTCGTGAAACAGGGTGATGTCACGCAGTTCCTGCGAGCGGCCATCGAACAGGTGGAACAGGGTCGACCACGGACCCGAGACATGGATCGGCGTGATCGGGGCGTCGTACTTTCGCGCGATCGACAGGGCCGAGGTCTGCCAGGGGGGATCGGTCAGCCGGCCATCGACCCGGGTCGCCAGCCGCCCGGCCGGAAAGATCATCAGGGCCTGCTCGCCTTCCAGCGCCTGGCGGGTCATCTGCAGGGTCATGCGGGTGCGTTCGCGGCTGCGCTTGGCCTCGACCCACTCGACCGGAATCAGCACCTCGTCGAAACCGGGG
>NZ_PEGG01000234.1 GCF_002737765.1 Caulobacter sp. B11
GTTTGGCGTTGACGGCGCGCACGCTCGTGGCCACCGCCTCGAACACGCTGGCCGCCGGATTGAGCAGCATCGGCGCCGACACCACCATCAGGGCGTAGGTCACGAAGGCTAGGGCCCCGCCGATCAGCGATCCGGTCAGCAGCATCACCCGGCCCTCGCTGGAGCCGAGGGCGAAGGCCACCAGGGCGGCGGCGCCCTGGTGGCTCTCATAGGTCGACAGGCCGTAGACGATCTGGGCGACGCGGCCCCAGAAGAAATAGATCAGCACCAGCAGCAGGCTGAGATAGGCGATATCCTGGCGAAAGGCCGCCCGGACGACCAGGATCTGGATCAGGCCGGGCCGCTCGCCCCGCTCGATCCGCCGGCCCGCCTCATAGGGGCCCATGGCCAGAATCGGCGCGACGAAGACGAAGCCGGCGGTCAGGGCCATGACCCAGAAGGCCCCGTTGCTGGCATAGACCCCGTAGCAGAGCGCGAGGCTGGCGACCGCGACCGCCAGGCCGTAGGCCAGCAGCGGCCCCGGCGCCGTCAGCAGGTCCCGCCAGCCTGCGGCCAGCCAGGTGAACGGCGCGCCGAGCGTGATCGCGCGGATGGCCGGCAGGCTGCGAGTCGCTTCCATGGCGTTTCCCGTCGTCCTTGAGAGGATCTTTTGCGGTCAAGGATGTCGCCGAACCGCGACCCTGGCAAGCGTCCTGCTCAGGCCACCCGGGTCAGGCGGGGCTGGGGCTCGGTCGCCTCGACCGCCGGGCTCTGGACCAGGCAGCCGTACCAGCCCATGCCGGCATAGGTCTCGTAGCCGGGGGTCCGGGCGAAGGCGATGGTTCTGGGGCCGTCGGCATAGCTGCCCATGGCCGCGCCGGCGGTGTCGAGGTTGAAGGTCTCGGTCAGCACGCCCTGGCCGTCCGAGGCGGCCAGAACCCGGTGGTTCTGGTCCAGCAGCAGCACCCGCGAGCGGGCCCGTTCCTCGTCGGTCAGGCGCACGCCGTCGACCACGGCCTGGGCCTGGGGACGCCAGTCGAAATGCACGCCCAGCACGCCCAGCACCGGGCCGTCGGCCCGTCCGCCCGCCCGGATGGCGGTGGCGTAGGTGGCGACCGGGGCGTCGCCCAGCAGGCGGACCTGTTCGATATCGCAGGCGGTGAAATCCGCGCCCGAGCGCGTGCGCATGGCCTCGCGGAACCAGGTCGTGTCGGCGGCCGAGCCGCCCTGGACGCCGCGATAGCGGTCGGGGCGGCCATTGGCGACGATCCGGCCCGAGGCGTCGCAGATCCACAGGTCCAGATAGACGGTATAGGCGTCGAGGATCACCCGCAGGCGCTGGCTGGCGAAGCGGGCGGCCTCGCTCGACGGCTCGGCCACGCAGTCGACCACGGCGCTGTCGTGGCCCACCAGCGCACGTCGCAGGTGCGCTCATAGAGGTTGCGGTCGATGATCTCGATGGCGTTGAGCGCCAGGTCGGCCAGGCGCTGACCGCGCAGATGGCCCAGGATCGCCCCGCCGATGGCGGTCAGTTCGTTGAGGTCGCCGCGCACCTGGCTTTCCAGCCCGGCGGTGATCTCGTCGATCTGGCTGGAGATCTTCTTGAATTCCTCGGCGACGATCGCGAAGCCCCGTCCGGCCTCGCCGGCCCGGGCCGCGACGATCAGGGCGTTGATGGCCAGCATCTTGGCCGCCCGGTTGACCGTGCTGATCTCGCCGATCCTGGCCCCGGCCACGGCGCTGAGCCGCTCGGAAAGCTGCAGAATCCGTTCCGGACGCAAACTGGCGTCAACTGCCGACATCGAAGGTCCCTGTCGCACTGGGCGACCTGACGAATCACCCCCCTGCGACATAGTGGCACCGGGATCAGGGGGCGAGGGGATTGAGGCCTGGCTCCACGCGATGCCGCCCAGATTGGCTTTTTCCTGCGCTTCGGCGCCCGAATGAGAGGCGCAAACTTGCGTCTTTCTGCAGGCTTTCCCTGAAGTTCATCCGCCCCGCCCTCAATGACACCGGGGGACATTCCGGAGCGCCGCCGGCATGTTTTCCCGCAAGATTGAGAGGAAGCCTTGATGAAATCCGCCTCGGCGCAGCGCATTGCGGCCGTCGTCCTGAGCCTGTTGGCGGTCCCGGCCTGCGCGACGGCGCCGTCGGCCGCGCCGGCCGTGGAGGTCACAGCCTTCCCCGGAGCCGAGGGCGCGGGGCGTTACAGCCTGGGCGGCCGCGGCGGGGCGGTGCTGAAGGTGACCAGTCTGGACGATTCGGGACCGGGCAGCCTGCGCGCCGCGGTCGAGGCCAAGGGCCCCCGCACCATCATCTTCACTGTGGCCGGAACGATCACCCTGAAGACGCCGCTGAAGATCAGCCAGGGCCGGGTGACCCTGGCCGGCCAGACCGCGCCCGGCGGCGGGATCACCCTGCGCGACCAGACCCTGGTGGTGGCCGCCGATGATGTGGTGATCCGCTTCATCCGCTCGCGCCTGGGCGCCGAGAGCAAGACCGAAGGCGACGCGATCTGGGTGGCCAAGGGGCGCCGCATCATCCTGGATCACGTCTCGGCCAGCTGGTCGGTGGACGAGACCCTGTCGGCCTCGGCCCGCTTCGATCCGCCCGAGAACGGCTTTTATGACCTGACCGTGCAGTGGTCGATCATCAGCGAAAGCCTGGCCCACTCGGTCCACGCCAAGGGCGACCACGGCTATGGCAGCCTGATCCGCGGCGGACGGGGCTCGAAGATCAGCTTCCACCACAATCTGTGGCCAACCATGTGGCGCGCATGCCGCGTCCCGGCGAGTTCCGCTCCAACGTCTTCTACAACTGGGGCAAGGGCCATGCCGGCTATGACGCCGACAAGGCGGCGCTGGTCGCCTACAACTTCATCGACAACGCCTATGTCATGGGCCCCAACTCCGAGAAGCCCATCGCCTTCAGCGAGAGCAACAGCCTGGCCCGGGCCTGGTTCGCCGGCAACAGCCTGAACGGCGAGGTTCCGGCCGCCCCCTGGAGCCTGGTGACCGGCCTGGAGGTGGAAGGCTATCGCCAGGCCGCTCCGATCGACATCGCTCCCATCGTGGCCGATCCCGCCGCCAGCGCCTATCAGCGCGTGCTGGCCGAGACCGGGGCTTCGGTGGCGCGGGACGCGGTCGACGCCCGGGTCGTGGCGGGGGTGCGGGACCGGACTGGCAGGATCATCAACAACGAGCAGGATGTCGGCGGCTGGCCTGAATTGGCGGCCGGCGAGGCGACGGTCGACACCGACGGCGACGGCATGCCCGATGCGTGGGAAGCGGCGCACGGGCTCAATCCGAACAAGCCCGATGGCGCGGCGCCGGCCAGGGACGGCTCGGGCTGGACGAACCTAGAGCTCTACCTGGCCGATGCGGCGAAGGTTCGGGGATGAAAGCAAAAAGGCCGAAAGCTTGCGCTTTCGACCTTTTCGACAGGCCTCCTTTCGGAGGCAAGGACTTGCGTCCAGCGGCCTCGGGGCCGTGGGCAGACAATGGGAGGATTGAGCCA
>NZ_PEGG01000235.1 GCF_002737765.1 Caulobacter sp. B11
TCCAACCGCGGGTCGTGGTGACGCAGATGACGGCCGCGCCGCGTTCGGTGGCGGCGGCGCGCAGCAGCTTGATGACGGTTTCGCCGCTCTTGCCGTCAAGAGCGGAGGTTGGCTCATCCGCGAAGATCAGGTTGGGGTTCTTGGCCAGAGCCCGGGCGATGGCCACCCGCTGCTTCTCGCCGCCCGACAGTTCGGATGGGCGCTGGTTGACGCGCGGGCCCAAGCCTACCGATTCCAACGCGGCCTGGGCGCGGCGCGAGGTCTCGCCGGGACTTACGCCCTGGTACTTCAGAACCGTCATCACCTGCTGCTTGGCCGTGAGGGCCGGGAACAGGTTGAAGCCCTGGAAGATGAAGCCGCAGTGATCGAGGCGGAACTTGTCGATCTTGCCTTTGGGCAGGGCCCACAGGTCCTTGGCTTCAAGCGCCGACACCTTGCCTTCGTCCGGCTGCAGCAGGCCCGAGAGCGCCGCCACCAGGGTCGACTTGCCTGACCCCGAGGGCCCCATGACCATGGTCACGTCGCCGTGCTTGGCGTCGAAGTCCACGCCCTTGAGCACTTCGATGAAGGTGCGGCCGGTCTTGAAGCGTTTGACCAAGCCTTGGGCGGAAAGGGCGGTCTGGCCGCGCTTGTGGCTGTGATCATTGCTCATCGCAGCAGGTCCGCGGGTTGGCTGTTCTTGAGGATGCCCAGGGACAGGAAGCCCGACAGCATGGCGATCAACACCAGGAAGACCGCGACGATCACCACTAAGGTGGGAGGGAAGTACATCGGCACGCCGCTGGCGCTGGCCAGAAGGTAGACAAGCCAGGTTAGCAACCCTGCTGCCAACACGCCGACAACTCCGACCCAGAAGCTCAGCTCCATGACGATGTTGCGCAGGTCGCCCATCGACACGCCCAAGGCGCGCAAGCTGGCGAATTCCTTGATGTTGGCCATGATCGCGCCGCGGAGGGTTTGCCAGGTGATGGACACACCGATCAGCAGGCCCAGGAAGGCCGAGAAGCCCAGCATGATGCTGATGATCTGACCGTCCAGCATGTTGCTGGCGTTGGCGTCGGCCAGTTCCTGCCGGGTCCAGGCCTTAAACTTGCCATCACCCTTCTTGTTCAGTTGGGCGGCGACGATCTCGGCGCGGGCCGGGTCGCGAATCTGGACCATCAGGGGAGCAACGCGCGGGCCGGTGTCGGCTTCGCCCAGCATTCGAAGGGTGTCGCGCGACATCACCAGGGTCGGCTGGATGATATTAGGATAGCCGGTGGTGACCACGGCGATGGTGATGGTCTTGCCATTATAGATCGCCTTGTCGCCCTTCTTGACGCCCAGGCGCTTCAGGGCCGTTTGGTCCACTGCGACAGCGTAGGGCTGACGCAGGGCTTCCACCATGGAATTGCTGTAGTCCGTCGGTACAGTGACGTAACCGGGGATGGCGTCGATCACGGTCACATTAACGAATTCACTCTTTCGGCCGTCATTACTTTTGTCGCCTCCGCCCTTACCTTTTCCAGCTTGCTTTGCGCGTGCCTCCTGCTTGGCCTGTTCTTTCTGCGACAGGATGTTTTGGAAGCGACCACCGGATCCGTCGAGTGGGGCCACTTGCACGACTTCAGGATGGCTGAAAACCAGGGGAATCACGCGACGCGGCAAGCCCGACGGACCACCGCCGAACAGCGCCTTGGCGCCGGGGCCCAGCACCATGATGTCGGCGCGGGCGCGATCGATCTGGGCGGTGAAACCCTTGCCGATGCCGACGAACATCCCGACCTGGGCCAAGACCAGCAGACCGGAGAACGCCAGGGCGACCACGGCCGCCATGTAACGGCGCCACTCATACAGCAATGTGGCCAAGGCCAGCGACATGCGAACTAAGCTCCCCCAATCGAGGGTTGCAGCAATGCAGGCCCGTCGCTCAACGGCCAAGTTAAATCGGGGTAAGGCTCGGAAGCCGCGCTCGTCCGGTGGTTCTCCACCGACCCGGCGCGCGCGCGCAAGGCCAATTGCGGCGGTCGAAAGGCGCGGGGACTCGCCGATGTTTCTGCGACGCAAAATATTGAAATAGGGAACATTTCTCGCATCGACCCGGGCGCGCCCAACCGGGTCCGCCCCTTGCGCCGCGCGCCCAAGGGCCAATTCAGAGAAGGGATGGCTCACATGAATGTCTCCAACGCCTCGTCATCAGCGGCCTTGCTGCAGATGCAACAGGCCCGCTTCCAGTCCGCCGATGCCGACGGGGACGGGGCGCTGTCCCTGTCGGAGTTTCAAACGGCCCAGCAGAATGTGCAGGGGCCCGGCAATAAGGGGCCGCCGCCGCCCAAGCCCGACCGGGCGGCGTCCGACTCGAATTTCAGCGCCGACACAATGGCGACCTTGCTTGATGTGCAGCAGACCTCCGACACCGATCGGGCCGCCGCGCTGTTCGCTTCGGCCGACGCTGACGGGGACGGGGCGGTCACCAGCGAGGAGATGGCCGCCCTGAAGCCGGCCCATGGACCGGGCCATGGACCGGGTCGTCCCGAAGGCCCGCCGCCGAGCGCGGCCGAGGACGGGGCCGGGTCCTCCGAAACCGCCACGAACGCCGCCGACACCAATGGCGACGGCGTCGTCAGCATGGCCGAACTGCTGCAGTCGCTGTCGGACTCGGCCGACAGTCTGGGATCGGATGTCTCGAGCGAGGCGGCGGATCTGATGCGCAAGCTGCTCGCCCAGCTCTCGGAGTCCCTGACCCAGACCGAGGACAGCGCCACCACGACCGCGACGGAGGTCACCGCCTAGGCGCAAAGGTCACGGGCCAGGCAGAACGCCGGCCCGAAGCCCTCGCCGCCGCATGGCGCTTGCGCAGACCCGTCATGTCGTGGACAAACTGGCCTCTTGGCCGGCGTCGAGGGGGCGCCGTCTTATCAAAGGTCCTTCAGTCTTGATGTTTCTTCCCGAGAACGTTCAGGCCCTCGCTGGCGTGGCGCTGACCTTGGGCCTGTGCTGGCTCGTCTCTGAAAACCGCAAGCGCTTCCCATGGCTGCTGGCCATCGGCGCCATCGTCGTCCAGGTCGGGCTTGTGCTGCTGCTGTTCGGCCTGCCCCAGGCCCAGGCGCTGCTGCGCGGCGTCAATGGCGCGGTCGAGGGGCTGTCGTCCTCGACCCAGGCCGGCACCATGTTCATCTTCGGCTTCCTGGCGGGGGGCGACCAGCCCTATCCGGTCAACAACCCGGGCCTGGGCTTCATCTTCGCCTTCCGCGTCCTGCCCGTGATCCTGGTGGTCTGCGCCCTGTCGGCGCTGCTGTGGCACTGGAAGATCCTGAAATGGGCGGCGCAGGGCTTTGGCTTCGTGTTCCAGAAGACCCTGGGCCTGCGCGGCCCGCCGGCCCTGGCCACCGCCGCCACCATCTTCATGGGCCAGATCGAGGGCCCGATCTTCATCCGCGCCTATCTCGACAAGCTGAGCCGTTCGGAACTGTTCATGCTGATCGCGGTCGGCATGGCCTGCGTCAGCGGCTCGACCATGGTGGCCTACGCCACCATCCTGGCCGACATCCTGCCCAACGCCGCAGCCCACGTGCTGACCGCGTCGCTGATCTCGGCCCCGGCCGGGGTGCTGCTGGCCCGCGTCATCGTCCCGGCCGACCCGATGGAGAAGGTCTCCAGCCTGGATCTCAACACCGAGGACAAGACCTATGGCAGCGCCATCGACGCGGTCATGAAGGGCACCACCGACGGGCTGCAGATCGCCCTGAACATCGGCGCCACCCTGATCGTCTTCGTGGCCTGGCGACCATGGTCGACAAGGGCCTGGCCGCCCTGCCCGACGTCGGCGGCCAGCCGCTGAGCATCGCGCGCGGCCTGGGCGTGGTCTTCGCGCCCCTGGCCTGGTCGATGGGCATTCCCTGGAAGGAGGCCGGCACGGCCGGCGGCCTGCTGGGCGTGAAGCTGATCCTCACCGAGTTCACGGCCTTCATCCAGATGTCCCCAGAACCGGTCCGGTCCTGCTGGACGAGCGCACCCGGATGATCATGACCTACGCCCTGTGCGGCTTCGCCAATATCGGCTCGGTCGGCATGAACGTGGCCGGCTTCAGCGTCCTGGTCCGAGCGTCGGCAGGAAGTGCTGGGGCTGGTCTGGAAGGCGATGATGGCCGGGTTCCTGGCCACCTGCCTGACCGGCTCGCTGATCGGCCTGATGCCTCGGAGCCTGTTCGGGCTTTAGGCGCTTCCCATTGGCCCCGAAACTGAAGCATCCTCCGGTGACAAGCCGGGAGGATTTCTTTTTGAAGCTCTATGACAGTCTCCGCGCGCCCAATCCGCGCCGTGTCCGCTGGTTCATGGCCGAGAAAGGGCATCGAGGATATCGAGATCATCAATCTCGACATCTTCAAGGGCGAGCACCGCGATCCGGGCTTCCTGGCCAAGGCCGGCCTGCCGAATGTTCCGGCGCTCGAGCTGGAGGACGGCACGACTCACCGAGTCGGTGGCCATCTGCCGCTATCTCGAAGCGTCTATCCCCTGCCCAATCTGTTTGGTCGTGACCCGCGCGAGGTCGCCATCGTCGAGATGTGGACGCGGCGGGCCGAGATGATGATCGCCACGCCGCTGATGATGGCCTGCGCCATGCCCATCCGGCCCTGGCCGCGATCGAGACCCAGGTTCCGGAGATCGCCGCCAATGGCCGCGCCACCGCCGAAAAGGCCTCAAGGTGCTCAATCGGCACCTGGCCGCCCAATGAGTTCATCGCCGGCGAGCGGGTGACCATCGCCGACATCCTGGCGGGTGGACGCCATCGACTTCGCCCGGATGGTCAAGTTCCGGCCCGACGAAGGCCTCAAGTATGTCGTCCGCTGGCATGCCGCCATGATGGCCCGGCCGGCCGCCCTGGCGGGGGTCTAGCCAGGCCCAAGCCTCACCAGCACCAGGTCGCCCATGGCGTGGGTCGCGCCGACGCTTTCGGCGCCAGAAAAGGGGCGACGGCTTCGGGATTCAGCGCCCCGTCGGCGGCCGACCGCCGCCTCGCCATGGATGCCCTTGG
The DNA here is from genome assembly GCF_002737765.1 of Caulobacter sp. B11. Taxonomy (GTDB): domain Bacteria; phylum Pseudomonadota; class Alphaproteobacteria; order Caulobacterales; family Caulobacteraceae; genus Caulobacter. Next base: position 5,014 of record NZ_PEGG01000235.1, read on the forward strand.
CGATGAACAGGCAGTCCAGGCCCTGGTCGTGGGCGCCCTTGACGTCGGTGATCACCCCGTCGCCGACGCACAGCACGCGGGCGCGATCGACGGACGTCCCAGCAGGATCGCGGCCTCGTCC
>NZ_PEGG01000236.1 GCF_002737765.1 Caulobacter sp. B11
CCTGGGCGAAGGCCTTGACCACGGCTTCGGCGGTGAAGGCGGTTAGAGTGGCCGCGGCGTCGGCCGCCGTCAGATGCGCCACCGCCTCGATCGAGAAATCATAGCGATCCAGCGACTTGGGCGCGGGCGCCGCGAAATACTCACCCGCCAGCAGGGTCGCCAGCGCCGCCTCGTCGACCCGACCACTGGCCGCCAGCCGGCCGCCGTCGTCGAAGCGGCCCAGGTCGCGCGACTGTAGCATCAGGTCGATCATGCCGTTGCCTGGGCCCGTATCGAAGGCCAGCAGGGTCCCATCGGCGCCGATCAGGGTGATATTGGCCACGCCGCCGACATTCAGCGCCGCCACCGGGCCGCCAGACCGGCGGCCCGGGCTCGGGCCGCGTGATAGATCGGGGCCAGGGGCGCGCCCTCCCCGCCGGCCGCGACATCGGCGGTGCGGAAGTCGAACGCCACCGGTCGGCCGCTGCCCAGGGCCAGGCGCTTGGCGTCCAGCAGCTGGACGGTGCGACCGAGGCGGTCGCCGCTGGGGCGCTCGTGCAGAACGGTTTGGCCGTGCACGCCCAGCAGGTCGAAATTGGTCCAGGCCAGCCCATGCTCGGCCAGAAAGCTCTCCGCGGCATGCAGGTGCTCGTCGGCCACGGCGCGGGCCGCCTGCGCGAAGATCGCCGGCTCGGGCGTGTCGCGCGGCCAGGCCCGGGCCTGATCGGTAGCCTCCAGCAGCAGGTCGCGGGTCGCCTCGCGCAGCTTGCGCTCGCCCGCCGGCCCGAAGGCCTGGATGTCCTCGCCGTCGGTCTCGAGCACCGCCATGTCGACGGCGTCGAGAGAGGTGCCGGTCATGAATCCCAGGATGTGCATGGTCTGGTTGACTGCCATGGTCACGCCCTTGTAGCTAGACCCCATGATCGATCCCCGCTTTCCCGTTCAGGCCTATTACCGCCCGCTGAAATAGCGGGAGGCCGGCCTGACACGTCGATGCGTCCCCCGCCTGCCGGGGTTGCGTCTCACCAGATCACAGCGCTCCGGCCCCTTCCGGAGACTGAGCTTATGAAACCCTCGCCACATCCGCGCCCGCCCGTGCTAGACGGCGCATCGTCCATCCAGAGAGTCGATCCATGTCCGCGCCCGCCTCGTTCAAGTCGGAATTCCTGCAGACCCTGCAGGCGCGCGGCTACATCCACCAGATCACCCACCCGGACGAGCTGGACGCCGCCGCGGCCGGCGGGATCGTGACGGCCTATGTCGGCTTCGACGCCACCGCCTCCAGCCTGCATGTCGGCAACCTGATATCGATCATGATGCTGCGCCGCCTGCAGCAGACCGGCCACAAGCCGATCGTCCTGATGGGGGGCGGCACGACCAAGGTCGGCGACCCGTCCGGCAAGGACGAGAGCCGCAAGATGCTGACCGAAGAGGGCATCCAGGCCAATATCGCCAGCATCAAGCGGGCCTTCGAGAAGTTCCTCACCTTCGGCGACGGCCCCACCGATGCGGTGATGGTCGACAATGACGAATGGCTGAGCAAGCTCGGCTACATCGAGTTCCTGCGCGAATACGGGACCCATTTCACCGTCAATCGCATGCTGGCCTTCGATTCCGTGAAGCTGCGGCTCGACCGTGAGCAGCCCCTGACCTTCCTCGAATTCAACTACATGCTGATGCAGGCCACCGACTTCCTGGAGCTGAACCGCAAGCGCGGCTGCGTGCTGCAAATGGGCGGCTCGGACCAGTGGGGCAATATCCTCAACGGGGTGGAGCTGATCCGCCGCGTCGACCATAAGCCGGCCTTCGGCCTGACCACGCCGCTGCTGACCACGGCCTCGGGCGCCAAGATGGGCAAGACCGCCGCCGGGGCCGTCTGGCTCAACGCCGACGCCCTGAGCCCCTACGACTACTGGCAGTTCTGGCGCAACACCGAGGACGCCGACGTGGGTCGCTTCCTGAAGCTGTTCACCGACCTGCCGCTGGACGAGATCGCGGTGCTTGAAGCCCTGCCGGGCGCCAAGCTGAACGAGGCCAAGAAGGTGCTGGCCGACGAAGCCACGCGGTTGGCGCACGGCGAAGAAGCCGCCAAGGCGGCGCGCGACGCGGCCGAAAAGGCGTTCGAACAGGGCCAGGTCTCCGCCGACCTTCCGACCTTCGAGGTCGCGGCCGCCGAGCTGGAGGCCGGGATCGTCCTGGCCGCCCTGGCCGCCGACGCCGGTCTGGCCGGTTCGCGCGGCGAGGCCCGTCGCCTAGCCCAAGGCGGCGGCCTGAAGGTCAATGACAAGGCCGAGCCCGACGCCAACCGCGTCATCAGCGCGGCCGAACTGATCGATGGCGTCATCAAGCTTTCGGCCGGCAAAAAGAAGATCGTCCTCGTAAAGCCCGTTTAATCTGTCGCCCCGGTGAAGATCGGGATGACGGCGATAGGAAGAGTGATCCGATGAGCGAATTGATCGCAGGCGACAAGGCCCCCGATTTTGACCTGCCGACCGACACCGGCCGGGTCAGCCTGGCGGGCCTGAAGGGCAAGAATGTCATCCTCTATTTCTATCCGAAGGACGACACCGCGGCTGCACCTCGCAGGCCCTGCAGTTCTCGTCCGAGGTGGAGGAATTCGCCAAGCTCGGGGCCGTCGTTGTTGGGGTCTCTAAGGACAGCGCGGCCAGTCACGCCAAGTTTCGCAAGAAGCATGACCTGACGATCGACCTGACGCGGCCGACACGACCGGCGAAATCGTCGAGGCCTATGGCCGCCTGGGTCGAGAAGAGCATGTACGGCCGTCGCTACATGGGCATTGAGCGCTGCACCCTTCCCTGAATCCGATCGCGAAGGCGTGCGTGCGAGAGCGTCTGGCGCAAGGTTAAGGTGCCCAACCCACATCAAGGGTGGTTCTGACGGCGGCTCGCGCCCTGCGCTAAGGTCGCGCCGACGTTCGCCATGGTGTTGCATTCGCGCCTCGCTCATGGGTCCATTCTGCCACAGCGCGCCCGGGTCGCATGGCGAACCCGTTCAGAACGCGTTAATGATTCGATGCGAAAAAGGACAGATGCGCCTTCCCGCTCTCTTTGAGCGCGAAGCATCTTGCGCGTTCCTGCTTTCTCGTTGCATATCGCCGGGACCTTGAAAACGGGGGTTTCCTGGGACGATGGCCATCAAACAGTTCAAGCGACTGCGGCAGATCTTAGAGGGGCTGTTTCCTGAGCGGCACCTCTACATCCGCTCCGGCGGCGAGATGCGCGGCTACGTTTTTTCAACCAGCAAACAGGTTCTCGGCGCCGGCGTGATCGCCTGCACAGCCCTGTGGATGGGCGTCTGCACCGCCGCCATGATGGTCAACGCACTGGCGGTCAGCTCGACCGACCAGCAAGTCATCAAGCAGAAGGCCTATTACGAGCGCCTGAACGCCGACCGTCAGGCCCGCCTCAACAGCGCTGTCGCTCAGCTTTCGGCCACCAATGGTTCGCTTGACGACCTGGCCGCCTCGATTGAAAAGCGCCACGCCGCTCTGGCGATGATGGTCACTGAATTCAAGGGCGTCCCGGGCGCCGCCCAGGCCCTGGCCGTGTCGAAGCCGCGCCTGCTGGCAGCCACGCCCGTCCAGAGGATCCAGGCCACGCGCATGGATCAGGAACGCCTGATCGACTCGGCCGAGACCTTCGCCAAGAGCCGCGCCGAACGGCTCCGTCTGGCCATGCGAATGGCCGGCCTTGATGCAAGCAGCTTCACCGGACGCGGCAGCGGATCCCTCGGCGGCCCGCTGATCGAGGCCCGCGATCCGCGCGCCCTGGCCGCCGTGCTCGATGTCGACGAAGACTTCGCCTCGCGGATTCAGCGCGCCGCGACCGACATGTCGGACATGCGAGCCCTGAACCAGGCCGCCCAAAGGCTGCCGTTCAACCGCCCGACCCAAAACCCGGCCCTGAGCAGCAGCTATGGGGTTCGGTTCGACCCGTTCACCCACCGGCCCGCCTTCCACTCCGGCCTTGATTTCCCTGGCGCCTTCTACACGCCCATCCTGGCCACCGCCCCCGGCGTGGTGTCGTTCACCGGCGTGCGTTCGGGCTATGGCAACACCATCGAGATCGACCATGGCGGCGGCTTCAAGACCCGCTATGCGCACCTTCAAGGGACGTCGGTCCGCATTGGTGAGCGCGTGGCGATCGGTCAGCGCATCGGCGCCATGGGATCCACCGGTCGCTCGACCGGGCCCCATCTGCATTACGAAGTCTGGGTCAACGGGCGCGCCCAAAACCCCAATCGGTTCCTGAAGGCAGGCGAGTATGTTCAGCAAGCAGGCTAAGACACCCCAGAAGACCCTGGCCAAGATTGAGCCCCTCCCCGCACCGTCCCAGGTCGACGGCGCCCAGCAGCGCAAGGCGCCCCCGAAGGTAGCGTCGCTTATCTCGGCCGATATCACGGTCGAGGGCGGCCTGATCGGTGAAGGTGAACTGCAGATCGACGGCGTGGTGCGGGGCGACGTCCGGGTCGGCCGCCTGACCATCGGCGAGACGGGTCATGTCGAAGGTTCGGTGTTCGCCGAAGCGGCCGAGATCCGCGGTCGGGTGGTCGGCGCGATCACGGCCAAGCATGTGCGCCTCTACGGCACGTCCTATATCGACGGCGACATCACCCATGAGCAACTGGCCATGGAAACCGGCGCCTTCTTCCAGGGCCGCAGCCTGAAGTTCCAGCGTCCGGCGTCGCAGCCGGCGCCCGTCCAGACCCTGACGGCCGCCGCGCCAGCGCCAGCACCAGCGCCGACCCCGGCGCCCGCGCCCGCGCCCGCGCCCGCGCCCCAGGCCAAGCCGGCCTGATCCGAAACAAGAAAACGCCCCGGAGTGATCCGGGGCGTTTTGCTATCTGCTTCACCCACCGGACAGACCGGAGCCGCCTCAGGCGTCGCGGGTGGCCCCGACGCGTTGCGCCAGGGAGGCGCCCATGAACGCGTCCAGGTCGCCGTCCAGAACGCCGGCGGTGTCA
>NZ_PEGG01000237.1 GCF_002737765.1 Caulobacter sp. B11
TCGCTTGAAATTGCCTTATCCGCTGAATAGATAGATGATATCTCGACACCGTATGTTTTAATTCTTTCTATAGACTCATTCATGATGACGATTGATTTTAAGTATATCGCCTTTGGATTGTGAATTTCCTTGAACTTTATAATCATTTTTTCGAATTGACGGCCCGTTCCTATAAAATCGTCAAGAAATACTACCGCATCTTTGAGTCCGACAGATATTTGATCGTCATATGGCGACAAAAAATCAAATATCTTTTGTTTATATTTTGGCTCTCGAAATGCAACGGTTTGATACGTTATCATATTTCCACTGCTATTTTCAGTGTCTTTTGGATCACGCACTGGCAAAATGACAACTTTACTGAAATTTGCTTGAATTAGCTGAATATCTAGCATAAACTTTTTTGCATATTTTCTATAGTCTCGCGTAACGTGAATTAGCTCCATTAGTTGACACGCAAGCTCTCGATCTAATGGATCGGAAATCATACACAACTCGACCATATTTTTAAATATGAGTGGTGAGCCATCCTGCGCGAAATCTTCCTCCAGAGCCCTCCATTCTTTCGTTTCATATATCTGAGCAACTCGATCAATGACTTCATATTCCGTCACCTATCTGCTCCCGCAAACCTGAAAATGCTCTCTAGGACATGCTTGATTGCTAGTTGCCCAGCGGTCAACTCTCTCATCGACCGACGGTAATCATTCAACGCGTAGGACTCTCCGCGTCTAACATTCGGCACATGACTCAAGTCCGTCCCAGACCCGGAAAATGGGGATACACGCCCTTTATCGATAGTCGAAACTGTAGCCCACTTTCCCCCTTCGTCCCACGCCGACCATCGAGCCTTAAACCCTTGGTGGAATTGTGCACTGGGGTTAGGACGCGGCCTGCCCCGGCGGGCCGCATGTCCAGATCCTCCCCCGTCACGGGGAGGATCTGCGCGCCGCGAACGGGGACCCGCCGCGCCCCGTCCCCGTCCGCGCCGCCGCAAACCCCAACAAACTCAACGCCCTGCAAATAGTTCGAGCGCGCCAATCAGACGCGCCCAGACTGCCTGCATACTTCCAGACATCCCGTCGCGAGGGAGAGGGCTCTTGGATCCGGCCCGAGACGCGCGGCGGGTCGTGGTCGAGCGGGGCCGCCGGAGTCGCGGGAGCGGGGCCGGACGGCTTGATCGGAGGGCGGGTGACGTAAACCCGCCTATCGGGAGGTCCGTCGGAGGACCCCCGCCCGCCCGAAGGTTCGCTCCGGGTCTCCGGGTCGATCGGGTTTGCAGCCTTCGGGGCTGGGTCCGGTCGCGAAGGATCAAGGCCTGGGTGGGGCAAAAGGCTGAACCAGGCCTGCGCGCCCCGGCCAGAGGGATAACGACCGCGCGGGGCGTCCTGCTTCGTCGAAACGGTACTTAGTCTGCACAGCCTCCGGACGCGGTCCGGACGCCCCGCGCCTCTCCTGCCTTCACCCGCGCCGCGATCCGGCGCGGCGGCGCCGGCGTGCGCCGTCGCGCGCCGAGGCCGCCAGCGCCGCTTCACCCGTCCCATCCCCCCAAGATCGCCTGGAGACCCGCGATGATAGAACCGCCGATCGATAACGCCGCCGGCCCCTGGCTGAAGGACCTGCTGGACAGGGTGGAGCGGGCCCAGGCGACCTGGGCGGCCGAGGCCGCGCGGGCGGCGGCCCTGCCCCGACCCGTTCGCCGTCTTCCGGCCGCCTCGGGCCCTCGCCGCCAGGCCGGTCCCGCCGACGCCGCCGCCCTGGCCCGCCAGGACCAGGCGGCCCTTCGGACGGCGAAGGCCCGGGCGCTCGCCCTGCAAGCCCTGATCGCGACGGCCCGCGACGTGGCGCGGCTGGTCTAGGGCGCCAGGCCCTACTCCCCCCGCTTGAGCCGGGCGCGATAGGCCTCGGAGCTTTTGACGAAGCCCTCGGCGTCGCCATAGTCGAGGAAGGCGGCATAGCGCTCGTGGCTGCCCTTGACCTTGAGGGCGTGCTTGATCGGGCACCAATATTGCTCGGTGCGGGCGGTGATCTCGCGGGCATAAGCGATGACGCCGTTGCCATAGCCGCAATAGACGCAGTTGAGCTTCTGGACCGGGTTCAGATAGTTGAGCCTCTGGCGGTCGATGACCACATAGTCGCGGCGGCGGACCCGGGCGACGCCCCAGGCGGTGAAACAGCCCAGCTGATAGACCGTCACCGCCAGGTCCAGCAGGGCCAGGGGCAGGACCATGCCGTAGATCAGGGGCATGGTCAGCAGGGTCGGCCACGGGGTCTTGAGCAGGTCGATGCGGCGCTTGTGGCTGCGCTGGCGGGTCTTGATCTCGGGGTTGAAGTGCGGCTTGCCGGCCTTGAGCTCCAGCCCGTACTGACCGGCCTTGGCGGCGAAGGCGGCCTCCAGCTCGGACTCCAGCTGGCGCAGGCGCTCGATCATCTGCTCGATCGTTTCGGTCATCGCGAGATCCTTCACGGCCCGGCCCCCCGCGCGGCGACGCCGCGCGCCGGAGAACGCCCACCGTCTCTACCCGTGATCCGGACACAGCGCGATGACAGCCGGGCCTTCTCGCCGTCATCATCGCCGGGCTAGGATGGGGACAATGCGTATTCGCCTGCATATCGACACGGACTGCGGCGTCGACGACGCCCTGGCTCTGGCCCTGCTGGCGCGGTCGCACGACCAGGTCGAGATCGGCACGGTCTCGGCGGTGTTCGGCAACACCTATGTCGACCAGGCCGCCGCCAACGCCCGCGGCGTGCTGCGCCTGGCCGGCTGCGGGGCCGAGGTCTATATCGGGGCCGGTTCCAGCCTGGCCCGGCGACCGGTCGAGCGCATGCGCCCGGCCCACGGGGTCGACGGGCTCAACGGCCAGGGCTTCTCGCAGCGCTGGAAGCTGCCGGAGCTCGATCGCGGCCACGGGACCGGTCTGCTGGCCTATGCCGCCCGGCGGCGGGTGGCGGGACTGTTTCTGGGACCCCTGACCAACCTGGCCCGCGGTCTGCTCGACGATCCCGCCGCCTTCCGCGGCTGGCGTCCGATCGTCACGGCCGGAGCCTTCGCGGTGCGCGGCATGGCCGCCGGCGGGGCCGACTTCAACAGCTGGAGCGATCCGGACGCCCTGCAGCGGGTGCTCGACGCCGGGGTCATGCCGCGCCTGGCGCCGCTGGACATCACCCGCCAGGTCACCCTCACCGCCGGCGACATGGCGGCCGGGGCGCGCCAGTGCGGCTCGCCGCTGTCGGCCCGGCTGGAGCGCGCCGCCCTGCCCTATATGGCCTTCCACCATCAGGTCTGGGCCAGCGACGGCTGTCATCCGCACGACGCCGTGGCCGCCGCCGCCCTGCTGGCCCCCGAGCTCTACCGCTTCGAGCCGGCCCGGCTGCGGGTCGCCATCGACGGGCCGTGCAAGGGCGGGATCGCGCGGATCGAGGGGCCGGCCAATGCCGAGGTCTGCGTCGCCATCGACGCCCCGGCGGTCCAGACCCTGATCCGCGAGCGGCTGTTTCGGGCCCGGGTTCCGGCCGACGGTTAATCGGCCTTAACGCTCTGGCCACTTTTCCTGGGCTACGGAACAGGCGAAGGTGCGAGAACACATGATGAACGCGAATCGCCCGATCCGAATCCTTGGCCTCGATCCCGGCCTGCGCCGCACCGGCTGGGGCGTCGTCAGCGTGCTGGGCTCGCGCGTCGCCCATGTCGCCCACGGAGTGATCGCCCCGGACGACAAGGCGGCCTTTTCCGACCGGCTGCTGACCCTGTTCGAGGGCGTGACGGCCGTGATCGCCGAGCACCATCCCGACGAGGCGGCGATCGAGGAGACCTTCCTCAATGTCAACGCCCAGTCGACCCTGAAACTGGGCCATGCCCGGGCCGCCGCCATGATCGCCCCGGCCCGCGCCGGACTGCTGGTCGCCGAATATTCGGCGAAGGTCGTCAAGAAGGCCGTGGTCGGCACGGGCGGGGCCGACAAGACCCAGGTGGCCTTCATGATCGCCCGCCTGCTGCCGACCGCCGGGTCGCCGACCGCCGACGCCGCCGACGCCCTGGCCGTGGCCATCGCCCACGCTCACGCTCGCACCGCCCGGAGAGCGGCATGATCGGCCGGCTGCGCGGCGCCGTCGCCGAGGTCGGCGAGGAAGAGGCCCTGATCGACGTCATGGGCGTCGGCTACGTCGTGCGCTGCGGGGCCCGCACCCTGACGCGCCTGCCGGCCCTGGGCGAAGAGGCCCTGCTGCACATCGAGAGCCAGTGGAGCGAAAGCGCCGGCCTGCGGCTCTACGGCTTCGGCACCCGCGAGGATCGCCGGGCCTTCGTGCTGCTGCAGGCCATCCAGGGCGTCGGGCCCAAGGCGGCCATGGCGGTGCTGGACGTGCTGTCGCCGGCCGAACTGGCCAGCGCCGTGGCCCGCGAGGACAAGGCCGCCGTCGGCCGCGCCTCGGGGGTCGGCCCCAAGCTGGCCCTGCGGATCGTCACCGAGCTGAAGGACAAGCCGATCACCGACGGGCCGGTGCTGACCAGCGCGCCCGGCGCCCCGGCCCCGATGACCAGCAAGCCCGCCCCGACCGGCGACGCCGTGGCCGCCCTGATGGGTCTGGGCGTGGCCGAGGTCAACGCCCGCCGCGTGGTCGAGGCCGCCGCCGCCCGGCTGGGCGACGAGGCGACCGTGCAGGCCCTGATCAAGGCCGGGCTTCAGGAGCTGGGCCGATGACCCGCATCCTCTCCGGCGAGGCCCAGCCGCACGAGGCCCTGCCCGGGGCCAGCGATCGGGCCATGCGGCCCCAGACCCTGGCCGAGTTCGTCGGCCAGGAGCAGGCCAAGGGCAATCTGCGGATCTTCATCGAGGCGGCCAAGGGCCGGGGCGAGTCGCTCGACCACGTGCTGCTGTTCGGCCCGCCGGGCCTGGGCAAGACCACCCTGGCCCAGATCATCGCCCGCGAGCTGGGCGTCAACTTCCGCGCCACCTCGGGCCCGGTGCTCAACAAGGCC
>NZ_PEGG01000238.1 GCF_002737765.1 Caulobacter sp. B11
GGTCAGGGCCGTGTCCGCGCTGGCCCGCGTCGTCTGCTCGCTGACGATCGCGGCTTCGGCCGTCCCTAGGCGCGAGCCCTGCGCCGTCGTGATCGAAGTCAGGGCCGTGTCGGCGGTGGCCCGCGTCGTCTGCTCCGTGACGATCGCCGCCTCGGCCGTCCCCAGGCGCGAGCCCTGCGCCGTCGTGATCGAGGTCAGGGCCGTGTCGGCGGTGGCCCGCGTCGTTTGCTCGGTGACGATCGCCGCCTCGCCGTGCCCAGGCGCGAGCCCTGCGCCGTCGTGATCGAGGTCAGGCCGTGTCGGCGTTGGCGCGCGTAGTCTGCTCGATGACGATCGCCGCCTCGGCCGTCGTCACCCGCGCCGACATCACCGTCACGCTGGTGATCGTGTCGTCGGTGCGGATCTGCTCCTCGCGCACCACGACGCCCAACGGCACGCCGTCCAGATGGCTGAGCGCCTCCTGATAGAGGCGGTCATCAACCGAGGTCATTGTCTGGCGGATGATCGCCTCGGCCGACAGATCGGCCGCCGCGAAGATCTCGGCGATCCGCGCCCCGCGTCCGCTCCGCCAGGCTGGCCGTGCCCGGCCCGCCGATCGCCTCGACGATGTCGCGCAGTTCCCGGGAAGAAGCCCGCCGATCGGCCCCGCGCCGCTTGAAATGGCTTCGATGGCCACCCCAGCCTCTTCAACGCCGGCGCCAACAGCGCCGATCGCCTGTTCAAGGCCCCTTACTGACCGGCGCTCGATAATCGCTCCGCCCAGCCCCGGCGGCCGACTGGAGGCGGTGCGATAGGAGGCGATGGGCGCATCGCCGATCGCCTGCAGTTGTGGCGCATAGGGCACGCAAGTTAGCTCAGCCTTCAGGCCGGCCTTGGGCGAGATTCGATTGATGATCACGTCGAGCAATTCGACAGCATGTTCAAACACGCTGACCAAGTCGCCCGGCAGGGGCTGAGCGTTGATGTCAGGCGCGGGCGCGGCGAACCACACCACGTCGTCCTGGCCGGGGATTGGCTCGAGCGCGAGAGTGACGATGTCCGCGTCAGCCGAGGGTCGCCAGGCCAGGTCGTAGCTTCGCCCCGGCTCCATGATCACCCGCTCATCGAGCCTGAGCCCACGATGCGCGGCGTCCTCGACGTCGACCACCCGGCCCAGCACTCGGGCAGAAACCTGTCCGACCAGGGCGACATGGTGCGCCAGCAAGGCGCGGTCGCCCTCGCCGATCGTCAGATATTCGACGTCCTGCTCGAAGGTGAAGGTTTCCGGTCGCAGCAGCCGTTCGGCCAGGATGCGAGCGCCTTCCCATTCCACGGCGTCGGGATCGGTCTTGTCCCGAACGTCCAGGCTTTCATAGATCGTGGCGGTGTCGAGATCATAACCCGGCGCGAACACCGTGATGGTGTCGTCGTCATAATCCTTGTCCTGGTTCTGGAAGCGAACCCGAAGGCCATGGACCGTGGCTGGATAGGTCAGGTCGCCGGTGAACCCCTGCACGTTGCGCGGGGTGAACATCTGCCGCGGATAGGGCTTTTCCCAATCGACCACGACCGACAGGGCGCCGAAATCCAGGGTCGGCCGGGCGCGCCCGCAGGCGGCGACGCGCTGCATCAGCTCGCCCACCGCAAGTTCACTGGCCTCGACCAGGTCACAGGTCCAGTTCTCGACGTCGCAGGTTTCGCGCCAGGCGGCCAAAGCGACAAAGTCGCGCTCGTCGTCGTCGAGTTCGATGTCGGAAAACGGCGGATAGCTGGCCGCGAGAAAGAGGTCAGCGGGATTGCGCGAGGCGATCAGATCGCCCCGCCCTTCGGCAGTGACCTGGGCCACGATGGAGGTGGCGATGAAGTTGAAGTCGTCGGGCACACCGTTCAGCTGCTCGGTCGCCTTCATCTCGATCTCGATCCAGGGCTTTCCGGTCAGGTCGCGAACCGCCGCCTGGTCGCGGAAGGCGCGCAGGCAGACCCAGGTCAGCTCGTCGGAAATCTTGGGATTGTTGATCGTCTCGGCGCTAACTCGTCGGATATGGACATCATATTCACCCAGGGCGACCGGCCATTCGTGCCCTTCGCGCCAGGCGTCGAGCTTGTCGCGCGTGAAGGTCAGCAGCCCCCGACGGTGAAGGGGCAAGCTGTCGCGGCGGCCGGATCGCCGCCCTTGGGCCCATAGCGGAATTCGAAGGTGACGCTGCGATTCTTGGGATTGCCGCTGCTTTCCTTGGTTTCGAACAACCCGGCCATAAAGGCGATGTCGATCGACAGGGCGTCGGCGGCGATCGGCGCACTGCGGGTCACCCAACCCGCCGCGCTGGTCACGGGGAGACCAAGGCTGTCTTCAACCGGCGTGCGATCAAAAAACAGCGGCGCGATGTCTTCATCGGGCCGGGTGCGCCAGCGCAGCGTGACCTCGTCGAAGCTGTCCAGGCTGGTCTGGCCCAGGCGCGGCTCGGCATGATCCACCCAGCCGATCCCGGCCTGGAACATCATGCGCAGATAGACGGTGTTATCGACCGTCAGGGTGTACCAGTTGGCGCAACGGCGCGGAAAGATGCGTCGGCGACCCAGCACGATCGGCCAGGCCTCGTGCGGCGCGGCGGCGTTGGAGCCGCCATTGAGCGAGTAGCGCTCCTGACGGGCGGTCATCTCAGGCTGCTTGATCGGCGCGATGGCGTTGATCAGCAACATGCCGCCGACATTGATTGCGGCCGCCGCGATGGCGCCGCCCACGCCGCCGATCGCGCCGCCGACAAAGGCCGACAATGCGATCACCGCAACCTGTAGCAGGGTGCGAACGGCATTGGACTTGGCCATCGGCGCGACGTCGATGAACACCGTGACGCCGGCCTTGGGCCGAATGCGCGACCACAGGGCGCGATCGATCCGAGCCGCGCCCAGCGTCACCCGCACCCACGGCCGCAGCGCCGGGTCAAGCGCGCCGAGGCTTTCCAACCGCTCAACCATCTGCAGCAGCGTCATGCCATCGGGCAAGGTGTGCAGGCTGACCTCTTCCTCACGCGCGAACGGACGCGGGGTCAGAACCAGGCCGGAGTGGACCGGGCGGGCCAGGGCGTCAGTTGTCATAGACATAGGCCCCCCTCACACGCGCGCCCCAGCGGCCCTCTCCGACCTCGGCCTGGTCAAGGTCGGAGACACGAACGCCGCAGCCCTTCTGGGTATGGATGAAACGACGACCGCCCAGAGACAGGGCGACATGGGTCGGCAGGCCGCCGACCTCGAACAGCAGCAGGGAGAAGATCGGATAATCGCCCTGGACTTCACGCCAGCGCGCCGCTTCGGCCCGGACCAGGGCGGCCATCTGGTCGCCGGCCCTGCGGTCTGTCGTGGCGTAGAGATCAGCCGGTTCGGGCACGACGATTCCGCACTGGTGCTCAAGGATCAGCAGGGCCAGACCCCGGCAATCGCAGCCCCGGAAGGACCGGCCCCGCTCGAGGAAAGGAATGGGCAGATAGCGCGTCACCCATAGCGACCAGGGCTCCGCTCCGGAGCGGGCGAAGCGAACCGGGTTCGTCTGCATGGAGCCTATCCGGCGCGAAGCTGGCGATAGAGGTCGGGCGTGGCGCGATAGCCGGCCCGACGATCCATGAAGCTGGGCATGCGCAAGGTCCCCTGAATCAGGGTCTCGGTGTAGGTGATGTTGGTCAGACGAAGCCGGGTGGTCTTCATCTCGATGATGTCGGGGGCCGAAACCCTGACCGCCTCGAACCGAACCCGGGCCTGGCTGGGCAGGCCGCGCAGCGCGGCCAGGACCAGGGGTTCATCGGTGCCGTCGCGGGCGACGATATTGTTGATCCGGAACTGTCCGCCCTCGAACGGGCTGTCTGGATCACGGGCCGGCCAGGACAGCTCGAATGGATAGGCAATGAAGGTGCGGCCCAGGCTGACCAGGCTGTAGCCTTCCTCGGCCAGATTGACGACGCGGATCGGATCATTCCAGTCAGGGTGTTCGATCGTGGCAAGCTCGACGGTAATCTCGGCGGACCCGTCGCCCTTGACGGCCGCTTGCAGCGCCGCCGACATCAGGCCCGGACCTCAAGCGTAACCCCGACCTTCCAGTCAGGTTTATAGGCTTCGTAGGCGGGCGGTTGATCGGCCACGAAGCGCGCCAGCCTGACGGCCTGTTTGACCGGGTGCCACCATTCGAACCAGACGGCGCCGCCGGCCGCATCCTCGAACCAGAAGGCTTCCAACCAGTCGCGCTCGGCGCTGGTCATCACATAGACCAGTTGAACCATGAATGGCCTGGCCGTGGTGGTGCGGCTTTGCTTCTTGGGACCGCTGTCGACCTCGGAGGCTTTGCCCAGGACGGGAAAGGTGCTGCGGAAGCCGTCGGTGATCGGCTTTCCGGTTGCCTGGGGCCAGGACGGCACGGGCATGATCAGCCTCCGGTCAGGCGGCGACGCACGCCGTAGTTGGCCGAGAAGGCGCCGTCATAGCGCCCCTCGAACAGGTTGCGACTGCCGCGTTCGACGCGGCGATCGACCAGCTCGACAATGTCGATGTCCAGAGCGCGGCCGCCCTGGCCGTCGTCGCGCTCGACCGCCGACGCCTGGACAGGGGTGGGGGTGCGGTTGTTCAGATTGACCGCGATCGGCCCGGCTCCACCCGCCCCATAGGCCGACTGGCCACGCAAGCGCAGATCGGTCATTTCGCGGGCGGCGCGCGCGGCATCGGTCATGAAGCCGTCGCTGGAAAAGCGCGCGAACCGCTCCTCGCCATATTCGTCGATCTGACGCAGATCACCGCGGTAGACCGGGCCGCCGGTGGCGCGCGGCGCCGACAGGGGCGAGGACCAGTTGGACCAGGATTGCTGCAGGGTCGGTGTGGTCGCCCCCTGTCCGGGCGAACCAAACACCTTGCCCACGACCTGGCCCAACAGATCAGCGGCCCAGCCGCCGCTACCAGCCGATCCGCTCCCGCCGAACACCGCCCGGGTCAATTGGTCGGCCAGGGCCGAGGCCGCCGCTGCCCGCAGCCGGCTTTCGAAGACCTCGAAGAAGTCGCCGCCCTCAATGGCCGCCAGGACGCCGTCGTGAAAGGCGTCGCCGGCCCCGTCCTTCAGCCAGCCGAAATCAAAGTCCGCCCGCGAAGGCGGGGTGATCTCGACCTTGGGCGGCCCGGCGGCCACGAAGCCCTCGGGATTGGACCTGGCATGGGCCTCGGCCTTGGCCTCGGCGACGATGCGTTCCTGCACCAGGGCCTTGGCCTCGAGCAGGTCAACGCCCGCCTTCACCAGGGCGTTGATGTCGTCGTAATAGGCCTTGATGCGGTCGAGATAGTCGATCGTCGAGGCGTCGCCTCGGGCCTGGGCCACGGCGCGCGCGGTGGCGTCGGCATAGTCCAGGGCGGCGCCGGCCGCTGAGCGGGTGGCCAGTTCAAGCTTCTCGGCCTCGCGCCGGGCGCGCTCGAGCTCGGCGCGGGCCGAGGCGGCGCCGGAGCTGGAGCCACCGCTCGAGGATGAGGGCAGGTCTAGTTGCAGGCCGCCGACCGGGCGCTTCTGGTCCTCGGTCACCCGCTTGGCGCGCCTTGCATCGATCTCGCGGGTCAGCCCATCCCATTCGGCCGTCAGGCGGGCCATTTCCACCTGCAGAGGGCGGGTCAGGTCGCCGGCGCGGTCGCGCATACCCCCCTGCTGGATCTTCGTCATGCGCGCATAGGCGGCGTCCCGACGATCGGTCAGCGCCTGGAGCCCACGCTCCTCGACCTTCTTGAAGCCCTCGAAGAAATTATTGGTCTCGCGCGCCAGGTCGCCAATCGTGCGCATGACGCCCAGCAGGGTGGGCACCAGATCAACGAAGGCCTGCTTGAACTGGACATTGATGATCTGGGACGAGGCTTCAAACCTGTCATTGGCGTCGCCAAGGCGGGCCACGACATCGCGGTCCATCACATAGCCCAGCCCATGGGCCGCCGACCGGTAGCTATCCAGGGCGTCAACGCCCTGACGGATCAAGGGCAGCATGGGGGTCAGGCCCAGCTTGTCGGCGATCGCCGCTTGCTCGGCGGCATTGGAGACCGCCGAGATCCTGTCGATCGTGGCCCGCAAGGCGTCATCGAAGGTATCGAAGCTCTTGAGCTGCTCGCGGGTGAAGCCCAGCGCCGTAAAGGCCTTCATCGCCTTGGGGCTCAGGCCCGACTGGGCTGCGCCGAGGGTCACGGTAAAGGCCTTCAGCGCGGTGTCTGCGTCCTCGGCGGCTCCCCCGGTCTGCGATACGGCATAGCGATATTCCTGAAGCGTGTCGGTGGACGTCCCCGCATTGGCCGCAGCATCAGCGATGGCGTCGCCGAACGTCAGGGCCGCCTTGGTCCCAGTGATCAGGGTCGAGGCGGCGACCGCAACGACCGCGGCCCCGGCCGCGAACGCCGTACCGAGACCGCCAAAGGCCGAGGCGACATTGCCGATGGCCCCTGTCGAGTTGGACAGGTCGCTCACCTTGTCCTTCAGGGCGCCGACCCCGCGCGACACCGCCACCAGGTGAGGCGGCAGGCTGGCGGCCTCCTTCTTCATCTCGCGAAATGAGCGGGCGCCCTTGGCGCCGAAATCCTCGACGCCCTTGGTGGCGGCCTGGCCGCCGACCAGGCCCAGGCGAACAGCGACATCGACGCTCATGACGGGGGATCATCCTCTGATGAACGACGCGCCGAGACGGCCTTGCGCGCCCCGGCCTCGAGCACGGTCAGCAAGGGCCGCACAAGGCTCCAGGCGACATGGGCGGGGTCATGGATCGCAGCGCAGGCCGGCCAGTCCAGGCGAGGGCTCTGGTCGGTAAAACGGGGATGGTCGCGGCCGTGCCACGCCCCGCCATGAGCGGCGATCGACCAGGCCTCAAGCTCGGCCGGATGCAGCGGCCGGTTCACCCGGCGTTCGCACGCCGTCTGGCTGACGCGGCACGGATATCCCAGCGCCGCGCAGCCGTCACAGTGGGCGCCCCCTCCGGAAAAGAGGTATCGGGCGAGAGCGCCTACTCTTTTTTTGCGCGGACCAGCCCCTCGCCGGCTGCGTTGGCGGCCTGGCTGAACAGGGCCAGATTGCCGTCACGGCGAAACAGCTGACAAAACACTTCTCGCGAAGGCTCGACGCTGGCGGTGGCGGAACGAACTGCGGAGACCACGCGAACGGCCAGCTCCGAATAGATCATATGGGCGGCGGCCGTTTCCCAGGACTCCTGGTCTTCGATCAGATCCTTCAGGTCGGCCGGCGACCAGCCATAGAGCCTTGTCGCCTGTCGCAGGGTATCCTGAGCTTCGACCAACCTGGCCACGCGGGCCCGCACGATGCTCCAGTCGCGGCTTTCCGGCGGCCGCATGGTGAGGACCACGCCTTCGTTGAGCGGCACATCACGCGGCCCTGAGTCGAGCTCCAGGCCCAGGTCCGCCAGGGGATTGGCCGCCATCAGTAGGCCGCCACGCCATTGGCCAGGGTGATCACCGCCGCGGAGGCTTCCGAGGTCTGGCCCGCCTCGACCGAGAAGTCGGCCGACATCTGGCCGCCGCTGCTGACCTCGTTCTGGGGCTGGTTGAACTGGGCGTTGGGCAGCTCGATACGCAGGTAGCGGTTTTCGGGATCGTCCGGCGCGGTCGCCTCGAGGGTGATCTTGCCGCTCGCGCCGGCGCGGCCGAGGTCGCGGAACGCCTTGCCGCGCCCATAGAGCTTGAAGCTGGCCGTGGCGTCGGCCTCGCCGAAGTGATGGAAGGTGGGCCATTCATCGCCCGACATGCCCTGGACCATCTCGACACCCCGATTGAGGTTGATGTCGATGTTGAGGGCGTCGCCGACCACGCCTTCGTCGAACAGGACACGCCAGCGCCAGTCGCTGAAATCATCGGCGGCGGCGGCGGCCGACACGGCGCCGGCCGGCCAGGCGTCGTCGACAGCGTCGCCCAATCCCATCAGGGTCATGTTGAAGCGGGCGACGTTCTCGGTCTTGGCGGCCGAGATCTGCAACTCTGCCAAGGCGACACCGCGATCGATGGTGAAATCGTCCTCGGCATATTTGTGCGCCAGGCTGAGCAGCTGCGCGGGCCCCTCGCCGCCGGTGTCGAAGACATGGACGAAATCTCCATCGGCGCCGGTCGCCGGGGCCCGACGAAACCCCGCCGACAGCCAGTAGCCGGCCTCGGTGAGATTGATCGGCGTGGTGCGACGCAGGGAGCCGCCGGGCAAGCCCCGGCGGCGCTCGCCGCTGTCGCGGCTATTGGCCTCGGCCAGGCCCAGCTGGTTGTCGCGAACCAGGCCGCGCTGCAGGCCGGCGGTCAGGCTGTAGAAGCGCACGGGCTTCCATCCCGCACTGGGGATCACGCCCCCGTGGTTTCAAAGGCCAGGCGGGTCTGGACGGCGCGGCCGCGCGTTGAGGCGGGAAAGGTGGTGGCGACCATGAAAGGTTCCTCTGGATAGCTGGGCGGGACCTCGGACGAGGCAGAAGGGCGTTCGCGCTAGCCGATGACCGATCGGCCGCGCAGCTGGACGCGCACCGGGATCAGAGCCGACAGCGTCGCAGGGCTGAAAGGCAGGCTGTTGGGTTCGCGAACCGGCGGACCAAGGGTCAGGCCCCGGGCCGCTCCGCCCAGGGTGCGGTCGCCGCGCAGGGCTGCGTCGATCGCCAATAGGCCGGCCTGGAAGGCGGCCTTGCGGGCGGCGTCATTGTCGCGCTGAACCAGCCATTCCAGATGGTAGGTCTGGATATATTCGACCTCGTAGCCATCATCGTCTTCGCCCAGGCCCAGCACCTCACCCAGGATCTGGATGGGGATCGGCGCGATCAGCACATTGAGCCAGCGGCGAGTATCGCCGCCTTCCAGCACCGTCGGCAGGACCGCGCCAAGCTGGACGGTGATCGACGCAAATTCGGCCGCGGCGGCCAGCACCCCATGCAGGGCGCCGTGAGCCCGATCGACGGCCGTCAGATCGGCGAGACTGGAAACATCGAACATGATCAATCCGGCAAGATGGACGAGAGATTGGCAGAGAAGCCCGCGCCCAAGCCGTCGAGCACGGCGTGGCTTGCTCGCCCCCGGGTCGAGGTGTTGTCGATGGCGGCGATGCGGGTGCGCAGCGAGGCTTCGACCTGGGCTCCGAAGGTCTGGGAAATGTCGCGGGCGATCTGCGGCCAGTTCAGCCGGCGGGCCAACACGACCTGCGGCACCAGCCAGAAAACCGGGATCCCGGTCTTGATGTTTTTTGCCGCATAGGCGGGTGAATAGGTCTTGGTGTCGTCGGTCCGGTTAAAGCGACCCGACCGCGTAACCCTGACCCGCTTGGTGACCAGCATGCCCAGGCCCGGGCGAATGGGCACGAAGACCAGTTCACCCAGCCGCCGGCGCGCCGCGTCGACCGAGGTCTCGCCGCGCAGGACGCGGATGCGGTCCATAGGCCCGCCGGGAATCGGCACGGCCATCATGCCGCCGTCTCGGCTGGTGATCACGGCCCCTCGGGTGAAGGCGTCGATGATGCGAGCGGCCGTCGAACGGATGAAGGCGGCGGGGCTGTAGGCAAGGCCGCGTGTGGGATGCAGGTCGAGCCGCCAGGTTTTGGGTAATCGCTCTCCCAGGCCGGCCTCGCGGACGTCGTCGCGCAACCGCTCCAGGCCAATGCGTCCGGTGTCCTCAACGCCGTCACGCAGGCCTTGTAGCATCGCGGTCTTCAGATCGTCGGCCCAGGCCTCAAGATCGCCGGAAAAGGCCAGGGCCAGGGTCAGATCGTCGCTCACGGGACCGGGTCGAGCGGATCAACCGCCTTGAGGGGCGCGACCATGAACCGGCCGCCGGGACGGATCCGAAACGGCGCGGCGATCCTGCGTACGACCGACAGGCCCGCCGGATCCTTGAACCGCACCCAGGCCTGAGGTTCGGGACGGGGCCAGGCGAGAACGGCCGGGGCCCAGTCCAGGGGATCAAGATGCAGGACTTCGGTCTCGATCTCGAACCCGGCGACAAAGCCCTCGACCCGCTGTTCCTCCCCGCCCCGGATCACATCGCCGCGCACCGTCCTCCAGGCGACGCCGGTCGCGCAAATCTCGAGACTGGACCAGATATGGTCGCGAACCGCGTTCGCGATGCGGGCGATGTGATCGGAACGCATGGCCTAGAGGCTGACGATCCTCGTGCCGGGCCTTTTCGACCTCGGCGACGGTGGCGGGCCCGTAGCTTGCCCTGGGCGACCAGCCGCCGGGCCTTGCGATCAGCGGCGGTGACGATACGCCCCCGGGCCAGAGTGCCGCCAACCCCATCGTCCAGCCGCGACGTGCGCAGCACATAGTGCGCCTCAGCCAAGCGCGGCGCAGTCGCCGCCGGTCGGGCCGCCGTGGGCAGGTCTGCGGTGGCCAGCAGGCGATCAAGGTCGGCGCAGCGGGCGGCAAGGGCTGCGCGTTCGGCGCGTTCGCGGTCCAGTTCAAGCCGCAGGCCCGCCGCCTGCTCGGCGGCGTTGTCGCGGGCCGCCTCGGCGGCGGACAGCAGATCCTGCAGTTCGGTGATCGCCTTGACGCCGGCGGCCAGGGCCTCATCGCGTTCCAGCGTCATGGACTGCAGGGCGAGCGCCAGGTCCTCGGACGCGCGGTCGGCGATCGCGGCCCGATCGGCAGGCTGACCGTCCGGGTTGCCCGGCGGGTCGCCGGAGGCCGGCTTCGCCCCGAACCCGAGCCAGTCTCGGCAGCCAGCACCAGGGCGGACGCAGCCGCCATCATATGAAGCGAGCGCACCATGTGCCGCCCTCCTGTTGTGGGATTGAAATGAAGAGGTCGCCGCCGGCGCCTTGGGTCCGGGCGGCGATTGAACGGCGTTTGCGACGCCCTAGGCGGCGTCGATGTCGCCTTTGAACAGCACCTCGGGACGGGTGCAGATGTTCAGCGGGTTGGACTGAGCTTCCAGGTCGATGCTCTTCTCGCCGGTCCTGTCGAGCGCGGCGAGGGTGTAGCGCGGCAGGCCGGTGCGATTGACGGCGCTGAAATAGGGCGCCGGGGCGAACACCGTCTGGAACAGGTTGGGCACACCCAGCGGGATGAACCGGCATTCCTCGGCCGGGATCTCGACGTCGCCATAGCCGGGATACTGCTCGAAGGTCGCGCCGCCATAGGTGAAGATATCCAGGGCGTCGCTGTTGCGCAGGTCGTTGGCCGCCTGCTGCTGTGCAGATAGGTTTCGCGGCATTCGGGGTGGTTGGACAGCTTGGAAAAGAAGTCCTCACCGCAGCACAGCACGGCCGCGAATGCCTGCGCCGTTCTTGAGGGCCGGCGGCGGATATCGTTCTTGACCCCGCCGATCAGGCCGCGAATGCGACCGCCGTCGGCCTCGGCCCAGGCGGCGTCGAGATCGAAGTGGATGGTGTCGGGCTCGGTGATGCCGAATTCGTCGAAATAGTCATAGATGGTCGAGCCATCGGCATCGAGCACCAGGCCCTGGACGGCGCCCAGGCGGTGATATTCCAGGGTGTTGTCCAGAGACAGGGCCATGTTGCCGAGCTTTTCGTCGCGGACGCCCTGCACGCCCTCCAAATCGCTTTCCGAGCCGAAGGTGCGCACGTCCTGGATCTCGTCGGCCAGGATCTGGTCGGTGACCGGGATGTGGGGGATGCGAAACTCGATCCCGGTGCGCTTGTTGGTGTGCATCGGCGTACCGGGATCGCCGCGCGGAGCGGTGGGGACCAGGGACAGGGTCGAACCCTTTTTCTCGATGAAGACGGACGTGGTGCGCACGCCCTTCTCCTGAAAGATGCCCAGCTCGGCGAAGCGCTGAGGCGGGGTTTCGCTTTCGTTGATCGCCGCCGTCAGCTCGGTCATCTGGAAGAGGCTGCTGCGGAACACGTTGACCAAGGACATGGCCAGAACTCCTTTTCAAAGGTTGGGGATTGGCCGGCGTGGTCCCGCCTGAGCCGTGGATGGACGGCCGCGCTAGCGGACGATGACGCCCAGGGCGCGCAACTGGGCGACAGCGGCGGCCTTCTGGTTGGTGTTGTGGCCGTTCCAGGCCAGCAGGTCGGCGTTGACCTGGCAGTCGCGAACATGGGCGACCGCCTTGGCGGTTTGGCCCACGCCCGTGGTCACGGCGTCGAACAGGACGGCGGCGGCGATCTGGGTGCCGTCGGTGGCGGCCGGATTATGGGCCTTGAACTGGTCCTGGGCGGCGGCGTCGGCGGCGGTCACCGTGATGACAAAGCCATCGCCGGCCACGAAATCGGCGGCGCCGTCGGCGAGGGTGAAATTGACCTTGCCGTCATAGGCCGTGCCGACCTTGCCGTGCCCATCGATGACGCCGTCGGGCCGTTCGACGACGAAGTCGCCGAGGTTGGCGGCGGGCTCGATGAAGATCAGCCTGTACTCGCCCTCGGCCGCGCCGGCGTCGACGGTGATCGCGCCCATGACCCCATTGCCGGTATTGCCGGCATTGGCCGCGGCGGCGGCGCTGAGGGCGCCGGTGAGCACCTGGCCCAGGACCGCCCCGGCCAGCAGGGTCTGGCTGGCGGCGATGATCAGGGTGTCGCGGCTGCGACCGCGCTCGGCTTCGGAAATGACGTGTTCGCCGGCATAGCGGCGCTCGCTCATGAGGGTCATGAGGCGGTCTCCTTGGAAGGCCGGAAGAGCCGGCGTGGATGAGGGGAAAAGGCGGCGGACGATCCCGGCCCGCGACGGGAGCGGGGCTTAGGCGGCCCGCTTGGCGCTCTTGGCCCGGCGGGCATAGATCGTGTCGGGGCTCAGACGGGCCTTGAGGCCCGCCTCGACCTGTCCACCGCCGGACGTCAGGTTGGGATCGCGTCCCTGCATGCGGTCGGCCAGGCTGGTCTCCTTGCCGGCGGCCGACAGCAGACCCTGGGCGGTCTTGACCGACATGCCCGGCGTGAAGGCCAGCTTCTTGGCCAGCTTTTCGCGACCCTTGGCCTCGGGCAGATCGAGGACGGCCTTGGCGGTGGCGGCGCTGACCTTGTCGGCCTCGGGCTCGGCGTCTTCGGCTTCGCCCTCGCCCTCACCTTCGGCCTGCGGAGCGTCTTCCGCATCATCCTCGGCGTCGTCTTCACCTTCGCCCTCGGCTTCCGGGGCGTCTTCGGGCAGTTCGGCCATGGCCTTGCGGATCTGGTCCCTGTTGAGGCCCGCCTTTTTCAGGCCGGCCAACACCTGGCTACGCTTCATATCGATCTCCTTGCGGCTGGATTGGGCGCCGGGCACGTTCTGGCCAGACGTCGGGGAAAGGGCGGGCGACGCGCGCCCAGCGACTTGGGCGCTGAGGGCGTCAAAGGCCTGGCGCTCGGTCATGACGGCGTCGATCAGGCCGATGCCCAGGGCGGAAATCGCCGGATTGTCGCTGTCGCCGAAATAGCAGCCGGCCTGGGTGGCGATGACGGTTTCGGCCGACAGGCTGGGTCGGCCGGCGATGACGTCGGCGACAAACCAGCGGCCGCATTGCTGAACATCGGCCGTGAAATCGGCGATGGCGGTTTCAGACAGAGGCTCGTCGAAGGCGCCATCGGTCTTCTTGGCCCCGAAGGTGAACTTGGTGACCTTCACGCCATCGGCCTTGAGGCCCTCGCTGATGTCGCAATGGGAGATCACAGCGCCGATCGAGCCGACGCCGCCCTCGCGCGGCGCGACGACCTGGTCGAACTGGGCGGCGATCCAGTAGGCGGCGCTGTATGCGGCGGCGCAGTAGGCCCAGATCGGCTTGCCGCCGGCCGAGGCCCGCATGCCACGCAGGAAGGCGGCCAGTTGCGGCAGGCCCGGCGCGGCGATTCCGCCATTGGACTTGATCCTGGCCATCACGCCCAGGACCCGGGCGTCGGCGGCCATTTCCTCGAAGGCCAGCAGCAGGGTGTCATAGCCGTGGTACCAGCAATCGCCCCAGCCAAAGCCCTCTTCCATCAGGGGGCCGCTGATCTCGATGACGCCGACGCCGCCCTTGAGCACCCAGCCAAGGCCGACCGCGTCGGGCTCGCCCATCCAGACCGGGGCATAGGCCATGGGGGAGCTGACGGGCTCGGCCGCCTGGTCCTTGGCGGCGAACAGGCGCCGCGCGCCGCCGATGAAAGCCGCCAGACCCGAACGGCGTTCGCCAGTGACGGCGACACCCAGCATCTGGGCATAGGGCAGGACCGAGGCGTCGCGCATCAGCAAGGGCCGGCCGGAAAGCTCGGCCGCCAGAAGGGCGGGATTGCGCATGTGAGAGTTCCTAGGCGACCGGCTTTTCGCCGTCTGAGGTGCCGCTCTGGGCCAGCATCGCGGCCAGGGCGGGCGGGGTGAGGCCGGCGTCGGTCCACTGCTTTTTCTGAGACTTGAGCGCGGCGAGGTTGAGATCGAAGTCGATCCCTTGTTCGGCGGATTCGTCTTCCCAGTTGGACAAGCCGGACTCGATGCGCATCAGGGCGCCGGTCGGCTCCTTGACGGGATCGACCCAACCCCGCGCCGGGCCCAGCCAGCGGCCGCGCAGATAGGCGGCTGGCGCCTCAAAGAGGCCGGGGCCGTTGGACGGCAGCGTAACCAGTCCCTGGTCGATGGCGTCTTCGGTGACGGCCAGAAGCCAGGGCCAGGCCACCATCATGGCCACCATCGAGCGCGATTTCATGATGCCGCGCCAGACCTCGATCAGGGCGGCCCGGGCCGAGGAATAGTTCACCTTGGACCAGTCCATGGCGATCTGTTCGTAGGCGATGCCCAGGCTGCTGGCGATCGCGCATCGAGCGAGCGCAGGAAGACGGTGAAGAAGCTTTCGAAGGCCGCGGTTGTCACGCGGCGAGGTGGGACTTCAGTTCGTCGCCCGGGAAACATGTGCTGGATCCGGGCGCCCGACAAGCGAGGGTCCAGGGTGTTGTAATAGTCGCTGCGCAGCTCCTGATAGCTGGCGGTCCGCGGTCTGCATCATGTGGTCCTGAGCGACAGCGGGATCGAAGCTGGACGTGATC
>NZ_PEGG01000239.1 GCF_002737765.1 Caulobacter sp. B11
GCCGGATCCGAATAGGACCAGGCCGCCCGAGGTCTCTTCGCGGAACGGCCCGACGGGCCGTTCCGCGACTGAGGTCTAGCGCTTGATCGACATCGAGACGCCGACAAAGCGCGGCTCGCCGGCGATGAAGGTGGGGATGCCGAAGGCGTCGCCCGTATTGCCGGCGTCCTTGATGTAGTCCTGTTCCAGCAGGTTGGTGGCGAACAGCTCGAACTTCAGCGCCGTGTTGTCGGGCTGGTAGCCGACGCGCAGGTTCATCAGGCCATAGGCGCCCTGCTTCTCGTCCTGCAGCTTGTCGCCCGTGGTCTGCAGATCCGCCCGGTCGTTGTTGTTGTCGAAGAACACTTCCGACTGCCAGGTATAGGTCGGCGTGACGGTGAAGCGGCCGACCGGCGAGTCAAAGCCGACATTGGCGCCGAACGACAGGCTGTTGTCGGGCGACAGGCGGAAGCTGTTGTCCTTGAACAGGCCGTTGCCGAAGCGGGCGTGGCTGTAGGCATAGGTGCCGAAGACGCTGGCGTTGGCGTTGATCTGCACGGTCGCCTGGCCCTCGAAGCCGGTCGCCGAGGCCTCGCCGGCGTTGGTCGAGATGATCTGGCCGCCGGACGTGCGGATCGAGGTCTGGAAGTTCTGGTAGTCATAGCGATAGACCGCGCCGTCCAGGGTCAGGCGGCGTTCAAAGAACGCCCCCTTGGCGCCGGCCTCATAGGAGGTGACCTCCTCGGCCGGAATTTCGCTGAACCGCACCGCGCCGCCCGGCGTGGCCGGCGTGCCGCCGCCCACCACCTTGGGACGACGCCCCGTGGCCACCGAGGCGTAGAGATTGGCGTCGGGCGTTACGGCATAGCGGCCGACGACGCGATAGGTCACGCCGCTGTCGTTTAAGCTGCGATACTCGGGCAGCCCGCCCTTGGTCGGCTGGACGAACAGGCCGCGCGCCACGGTCGGCGTGCTGCCGCCAAGCACCGAACCGCCATTGAGCAACTGGGCCGCGTAGCCGCTTTCCTTGTCGTCATAGGTGTAGCGAACCCCGGCCGCCAGTTCGAGCTGGTCGGTAGCCTTCCAGGTCACGTCGGCATAGGCGTCGTAAGACTTGGTCGTGCCGTAGTTGGTATAGCTTTCCAGGTGCTGGCTCTTCAGCGGCGCGAAACCGGGAATGGAATTGATGACGTTCAGGCCCGCGACATTGGGCGCCACGAAGCCAGGAATGGCGCTGGCCCGGGCGGCATAGGCCCGCTCGTTGAACAGCAGCGGCACGCGCTGGCTGCCGTCTTCCCAGAAGTAGCTCAGGCCGCCGAAGGCGGTGATCTTGCCGCCGGCGTCATAGTTGAGGCGCACATCCTGGCTGACCGACTTGCCCTGGGCGTCCTCGGCGAAGGTGAACAGCGGCAGCGAGAAGCCGTCGGCGTCGAACACTTCCTCGCCCGCGAACCGACGATAGGCGCTCGTCGAGGCCAGGGAGAGGCTGTCGCTGATCTTGTAGCTGGCCAGGGCCGTGGCGCTGAACACGTCGCGCTCCAGGCCGAGCTTCTGGTTGTTCTCGAAGCCCGCGACGGTGGCCAGGGCGGCGCCGGAATTACGGCCGCGATCGCCCAGGACCGCGCCGGTGTCCGGATGGGTCGGCAGATAGGTCAGCGACTTGAACGAGGTGCCCGACGGGGCGTCGTTCTGGTAGTTGATCAGCAGGTCGGTGTTGAGCCGGTCATTGGGACGCCAGTTGACCGCCAGGCGCACGGCCGCCGTGTCGGTCGAATTGAAGTCCTCGCCGCCGAGCAGGTTCTCGACATAGCCGTCGCGGTGCTTGACCCGGCCGGCCAGGCGCACCGACAGGGTGTCGGTGACGGGCGCGTTGACCATGCCCTCGGCCAGCCAGTAGCCGAAATTGCCGGCCTCGATCTTGGCCGCGCTCGAGAAGCCGGGCCGGGCCTTGGCCTGGATGACATTGACCGCGCCGATCAGGGCGCCGCGACCATAGAGGGTCGACTGCGGACCCTTGGCCACTTCGATGCGCTCCAGATCGAACAGCTCGACATAGGAGCCGCGCGACTTCGAGATCGACACGCCGTCCTGGTAGACCGAGACGCGCGGCTCGTTGGTGGCTTCGCCCGAGTCGGAGGTGATGCCGCGCATCACGAAGCCCGGGTTGTTGGGCGACTGGTTCTGCACTTCGAAGCCGGGCACGAACAGCGACAGCTCCTCGAACTCCTGGATCCCCAGGGTCTCGAGCATGGCGCCCGAATAGGCGGTCAGGGCGACGGGAACGTCGATCACCTTCTGCTCGCGCTTCTGAGCGGTGACGATCAGTTGCTCGACCTGCACGGCGTCGGCGGGCGCGGGGACCGCGTCGGCCCAGGCGTTGGAGGCGGCGTTCAGCGCCAGGGCGCTGACGGCGGACATGAGCAAGGTGGTGTGGATCGAACGCATCGACTATCCCCTTAGACAACAAGAAATCTAGGGCTGGGCCGATAGGGTCCGGCCGTGTCGGTTGCGCGACAGCATGATAACGGAGCCGTGAAACCCCCTTGGACGCGCTGGATGATGAGATCGACGACGTCGAAACCGGCGCCGAAGACACGGTCCCGCCCGATTTTCGGGACGTCACCCTGACGGCGGAGGACGCTGGGCAGCGACTCGACAAGGTGCTGGCCGGAAAGTTCGAGCCGCTGTCACGGGCCCGGCTTCAGGCCCTGATCGCCCAGGGTCAACTAACCCTGGACGGCGTGGTGATCACCGACGCCTCGCAAAAGGCGCGGCCGGGCCATTATCAGTTGCAGGTGCCCGCCCCGATCGCCGCCGAGCCCGCGGCCGAAGCCATCCCACTGACCGTCCTGTTCGAGGACGCCCATCTGATCGTCATCGACAAGCCGGCCGGCATGGCGGCCCATCCGGCCCCCGGCAACTATACCGGCACCCTGGTCAACGCCCTGCTGCACCACTGCCAGGGCAGCCTGTCGGGAGTGGGCGGCGTGGCGCGGCCGGGCATTGTCCATCGGCTCGACAAGGACACCTCGGGCGTCATGGTCGCCGCCAAGTCCGACGCCGCCCATCAGGGCCTGTCGGCTCTGTTCGCCAAGCACGACATCGACCGGGTCTATCTGGCCCTGACCCGCGGCGCCCCCAGCCCTCGGGCCGACACCATCACCACCCAGTTGGGCCGCTCGCCGGGGGACCGCAAGAAGATGGCCGTCCTGAAGAGCGGCGGCCGCGAGGCCACCACCCACTATCGCGTCGAGGCGACCTTCGGCCCGGCCGACAAGCCCTGGCGGCCCTGGTGTCCTGCCGTCTGGAGACCGGTCGCACCCACCAGATCCGCGTCCACATGGCCAGCAAGGGCGCGCCCTGCCTCGGCGATCCGGTCTATGGGGCCAGCCAGGCCGCCGCCCGGTCAGGGCCCTGATCACCGCCCAGGGCTTCGCGCGCCAGGCCTTGCACGCCTCGGTGCTCGGCTTTGTCCACCCGGTGACCGGCGAGACCCTGCGCTTCGAAACGCCCCTGCCGCCGGACATGGCGCTGCTGCGCGCCGGGCTCGAGGCGCTCTGAGCGCTCAGCCTTGCGTCGCCGAAACAATATCGCCCTAATTGCGCTCGAGGCCGCGCCTAGCGTGCGACCTCCCATCGGGTCGGAGACCTCGCCATGCACGCCGCCCGCCTCGCCCTCGCCCTGACCCTGCTGGCCGCCCCCGGCCTGGCCCTGGCCCACCGCCACCCCCTTGGCCGCCGACGAGGCCGTGGCCACCGCTTCGAAAGCGGTCTGCGCCGGCCACCCAGCCCCGCCCTCCCGGTCGCCGTCGCCCCCAGCGGCCCGATGACCACCCAGGAACAGGTCGACGCCTGGCTGGCCCCGCCCAGGCCGTCGATCCGGCCTACAGCGACGAGGACGCCCCGGATCGCGAGCCCCGCCAGGTCCACGGCAATGGTCAGCGCCACCATCGGCACCGGCGGCTATCGCAGCGCCTATGTCTCGACCGTGATCCCCCTGGGCGAGACCGCCACCCCTGGGCCCGCTGCGCGCCGTCGGCCAGACCGACTACGGAAAACAGCGGCGCTATATCGACGGCTATGGCGCGGGGTACGGCTATGACCAGGGCCCCTATGCCGGCGTGATCGGCGGCGGACGCCACGCCGGCCGACTAGCCCGGGGCGGCAAGAGCCAGTCGGTCGCCATCTCGCTGGCCTTCGGTCAGGAGCGGGACGCCGGCGACTCGGACTGCGCGCCGGGATTTTCGGGTCGATGGTCGCTATGTCGAACCGCTATGGGTGGCTGGTATGCGCGACAAGCGCCTGGTCTGCGACACGGTCTCCCCAAACCCCCTCGCGCTGACC
>NZ_PEGG01000240.1 GCF_002737765.1 Caulobacter sp. B11
ATGAGGACGAGGTCGCGCCCTACCGCTTCGAGGAGCTGCAGCCGATCGGCCGGTCACCCTGCGGCCGCGCGACGTCAACTGGAGAACATCAGCGACAACTATTCGGACGGCCTGCACATCCCGGTGGCCCATCCGGGCCTGACCCGGCTGTTCGGCCGCGGCTACGGGGTCGAGGCGGCCCCCTGGGTCGACAAGATGTGGGGCCAGCTGATCGAGGAGCCCTCGGCCAATCCGTCCGAGCGCCTGTACCAGGACCTTCTGCCCGACGTTGCGCACCTGCCGCCCGAGCGCAAGCGGCTGTGGACCTATTTCAAGCTGTGGCCCAACCAGGCCTTCGACATCTATCCCGACCAGGTGGACTTCATGCAGTTCATCCCGATCTCGCCGACCCAGACGATGATCCGCGAGATCGCCTATGCCCTGCCCGACGCCCCGGCGCGAGATGAAGGCCGCGCGCTATCTGAACTGGCGCATCAACCGTCAGGTCAATGCCGAGGACACCGAGCTGGTCGCCCGCGTGCAGCAGGCATGGCCTCGAAAACCTTCACCGCCGGTCCCCTGGCCGAGACCGAGGTGTCGTTGCGCAGCTTTGGCCGCAAGATGCGGGCCCTGATCCCCGAGGCGCGGTCGCCGCGACCGCCGGAGGGGTGGTGAGAAAGCCCCCTCCGGCCCTCTGGGCCACCTCCCCAGAGGGGAGGATCTGGCGCCCAGATGCTCCCCTCTGGGGAGCTGTCGCGGAGCGACTGAGGGGGTGCGCCTCAACCCATGAGCCGCGCCCCCTTCACCCGTGAAAACCGCCGATGTGCGTCGCCACGACCTGGTCGAGGCGGCCTGCCGGGTGCTGGCCGAGCAGGGCGTGGCGGGCGCATCGGTGCGGGCGATCTGCGCCGAGGCGGGGGTCTCGCCTGGGCTGCTGCGGCACTATTTCGACGGGGTCGACGCCCTGATCGCCGCCGCCTACGAGGCGGTGGGCGACCGGATCGACGCGGCCCTGGAGGCGGCCGTGGCGGCGGCGGGGCCAGCCCCCCGGGCCCGGCTTTCGGCCTATCTGGCCGCCAGTTTCCAGCCGCCGGTGCTGGACCCGCAGCTGCTGGCCACCTGGCTGGCCTTCTGGAGCCTGGTCAAGGTCGACCCCCGCATCGGCGCGATCCACCAGCGCAGCTACGCCGCCTATCGCGCCCGGCTGGAGGAGCTGCTGGCGGCCTGCGCTCCGGGTCTCGACGCCCGCCTGGCGGCGATCGGCCTGACCGCCGTGGTCGACGGCCTGTGGCTGGAGCTGTGCCTGGATCCGAGCGTCTTCACCCCCGCCGAGGCCGAGGCCATCGCCGATCGGCTGCTGGGCGGGTGGCTAGACTAGACGTCAGGCCGCGTGGTTGACCAGGCTGCTGCCCCACGAGGCGCGGCGGGCCTGGGGTTCGGCGACGTGCACCTCGGCCTTGCGGCCCTGGGCCATCATGTGGCGGGCCAGAAGCTGGGCCACGGCCACGGCTTCGGGTTGGCCGCCATAGGAGCCGATCAGCTCGTCCGACTCATTCCAGGTGACATGCCAGACGCCGGCGACGGGACGAACATGGTAGTGATTGACGTCGGCCATGCGACTCTCCTGATACTGTGACACCACCTTAGCTTGTCCATGTGACAGAGCCTTGATGCCGCGCGGCAAGTTCATATTGCACCGCACACAGAATGTCGCGTCAGAAGCGCGGAACCTGGGCCCTCGCGCCTAGTCTTTGACCACCACCCCGCCCTTCATCACCTTGCCGACCTGGGTCAGCACGGCGATATCGGCCAGCGGATCGCCCTGGACCGCGATCAGGTCGGCATAGCAGCCGGCCGCCGCGCAACCGACCTGGCCGCTCTTGCCCATCAGGGCCGCCGAGACCGTGGTGGCCGACTGGATGGCCTGGATCGGGTCATGCCGTAGCGGACCATATAGGGCAACTGCAGGGCGTTCTGGCCGTGCGGATAGACCCCGCGTCGGTGCCATAGGCGATCTTGACCCCGCCTTGACCGCCTTGCGAAAGCCGATCCGCTGAGCCTCGGTGGTCTCGATGTTCTTGCGCAGGGTCTCGGCGGGCCAGCCATGCGCCCTGCCATAGGCGTCGATGAAGTCGCCATTATAGATGTCGGCCACCAGCCAGGCGCCCTTGGCCTTCATCAGGGCGATGCCCTCGTCGTCGATCAGCGAGCCGTGCTCGATCGAGCGCACCCCGGCCCGCACCGCGACCTTGATGCCCTCGGCCCCATGGGCATGGGCGGTGGCGTAGGTTCCGCGACGGGCGGCCTCATCGACGGCGGCCTTGATCTGGTCTTCCGACAGTTCCAGCTGGCCAGGTTCGGTGCCGACCGTCAGCACCGCGCCGGTGGCGATCAGCTTGAGGAAATCGGCGCCGCCCACCAGCAGGGCGCGGGCCGTGTCGCGAGCCTCGGCGGCGTCGCGAACCACCCCGCGCCGCATCTCGGCCGGAATGCCGACATCGGCGGCGATGCCGGTGATCTCGCCGCCGCCGCCCGGGGTGGTGATATAGGCCCCGGCCACCGACATGCGCGGCCCGGGAACCAGGCCCTTGTCGATGGCGTCTCGCAGGGCGACGTCGCTGAAGGCCCGCCAGGAACCGACATCGCGCACGCTGGTGAAGCCGGCCATCAGGGTGGCCCGGGCGTGGGCGGCGCCGATATAGGCCTGCTCGGCCGCCGTGGTCAGCAGCGGCTCGGCGATATTGTCGGTTTGCTCCTGGTCGACCAGGTGGGTGTGCATGTCCATCAGGCCCGGCAGCACGGTGAAGCTGGACCAGTCCAGGACCGGCCCGTCGGTCGGGGCGGCCGTGAACGGGGCGACGGCGGCGATCCGCTCGCCGTCGATGCGGATCAACTGGTCGCTCAGCACCTTGCCGGCCTCGGGATCGACCAGCTTGCCGGCCCGCACATAGTGGACCTGGGCCTGGGCGGCGGGCGCCAGCAGGGCGGCGGCGAGCGCCAGGCCGATCAGGGTCTTCATGGCTGTTCCGGACTTTCCGACAAAGGGGGGTTGGCGAGACGGGCGCGGCGCATCAGCCAATAGACCGGCGCCCCCGCCGCCAGCAGGGCCAGGCCCCAGAGCACGGCGACATGGCCCGCCCCGACCAGGGTCCAGACGGCATAGAGGCCGGCGGCCAGGGCCACCAGGGTCAGGCCGAGGGAGGCGTCGAGCTTGCGGGCCAGTTGCAGCTTCAACACCGCCAGGGCGCAGACCAGATAGGTGAACAGCGAGGCCGTGGTGGCCAGAAGCGCGATGAAGGTGAACAGCTCGGCCATCGACTTGGCGTAGTTGATCGCCACCAGGCCCGACAGCAGGGCCGCCGAGATCAGCTGGGCGCGAACCGGCGTGCCCCAGCGCGAGGTCTTGGCCAGGAAGGCGGGAAAGGTGCCGCCCTTGGCCATGGCGTAGGGCAGCTCGCCCTGCAGCAGGACCCAGCCGTTCAGCGCCCCAAAAGCGCTGATGGCCGCGAAGGCGGCGAGCAGGCGGCCGGCGTCCAGGCCCCAGAACCGGCTGACGAAGTCGGCCAGGGGCGCGTTGGAGGCCTTCAGGGTGTCGGCCGGCATCAACAGCACCACGGCCGAGCAGACGATCAGATAGATGACGCCGGTCACCGCCGTCCCGACCAGGGTGGCCCGCGGGATCGTCCTGGCGGGATCCACGACCTTGTCGGCCGGCACGGTGGCCGACTCCAGGCCGAGCATGGCCCACAGGGTCAGGGCCGAGGCGGCGATCACGCCGCCGGTATTGATGTCGGCGGGCCGGAACGGGGTCAGGACCGATCCGCCCTCGCGGCCCAGGGCCCAGAACGCCAGGCCGATCACCGCGACCAGAGGCAGCAGCTTCAGAACCGTCGTCACCAGCTGCAGCCCGCCGGCCAGCTGGGTTCCCCGGCAATTGACCGCCACCAGCCCCCAGACCAGGGCCAGGGTCGTGGCCGCGTGCAGGCCGGGGATCTGGGCGATCTGCGGGATCAGCACCGACAGATAGCTGGTCGCGCCAGT
The DNA here is from genome assembly GCF_002737765.1 of Caulobacter sp. B11. GTDB lineage: Bacteria > Pseudomonadota > Alphaproteobacteria > Caulobacterales > Caulobacteraceae > Caulobacter. The sequence goes on from NZ_PEGG01000240.1 coordinate 4,021, forward strand.
GGCGATGGCGGCGTTGCCGACCCACAGCGAGATCCAGTAGGCCCAGGCGACGATGAAGGCCGCCGCCGGCCCGAAGGCTTCCTGGGTATAGGCATAGGGCCCGCCGGCCCGCGGAAAGGCCCGGGCCAGCCGGGCGAAGACATAGGCCAGGCACAGGCCGCCGGCGATGGTGATCCCCCAGCCGATGACGGCGTTCCAGCCATAGGGAGCCAGGGAGGCCGGGAGCATGAACACCCCCGAGCCGATCATGTTGCCGACCACCAGGGCCGTGCACATCCAAAAGCCCATGGCCTTGGCGGTTGGTTTCATGCGGGCGCGCCTCGCGAACCGAGCTTTAGCCCGACGGTTTCGGGTCTTGGGCGGTCCAGAACGAAAAAGGGCGGCTGCGTCACCGCAACCGCCCTTCTTGGAGTTCTAGAACTTCTGACCGAACTTGATCCCAGGGTCCGAGGCTGGTTGGGCACGATGTACGGCTTGGCGCCGCAGACCGTCTCAGGACACTGAACCGAGCGGGTCAAGCTGGCCCCTCGTCGTGGCGTTCTTCAGATAGGCCGAAACCGACCAGCCGTTGCGCTCCAGCCCGGCAGAGAAGTCGGCCCGTGGTGTAGCCGTCCTGGCGCCCGACAATGCCGCGCTCCAGGATCCGCAGGTCCGTCCAGCTGCCCGACTGGCTGACGGCGGCGCCCTGCACGAAGGCGTCGAAATCGCCCAGGTGAACTCGTAGCGCACCGACAGATTGCCCTTGAGCTCTTGGGGTGACCGGCAGGATGGTGCCCGAAGGCGCCTCTGGCGCGGCGCAGACCGTCTCGGGATTGCCGTCAGCGTCGGTGAACCCGCAATAGTTCTTGGACAGGGC
>NZ_PEGG01000241.1 GCF_002737765.1 Caulobacter sp. B11
TGCGAGAATCCGTGCGGAGAAACGCTGGCGGAAGAGGTCGATTCTTGACGGCCTTCGAAGCAGATCTTCAAGTATTATCGGGACGAATGAGTTAGCGATATGATGTCTCAGCGTGTCCAAGATCTATCAAAATTCCGCCTGCCACCCGAATTTCGCGGTCGATCTGCAGTGATTGTGCAACTTTGGTGGATCGTGCAGGCCACGATTTTCGGCATGTCACCCCAGTTTCTATACGGGTGGCGGAACTGGTTGTTGCGTTGCTTTGGGGCCAAAATCGGAAAAGATGTTTTGATACGACCAACCGTGCGGATTACCTATCCGTGGAAACTTCGTGTAGGAGATCGCAGTTGGGTGGGTGATTATGCCGGGCTTTATACGCTTGGTGAAATCACGATCGGTGCGGATGCAGTCGTTTCGCAACATGCATACCTATGCACGGGATCCCATGACATGGGCGCTGTTGGTTTTGACATCTATGCAATGCCTATTGTGATCAATGATGAGGCCTGGGTCGCTGCCGGTGCATTTATACAGCCCGGCCTCACCATAGGTCGTGGCTCAGTTATTGGCGCTCGATCAATAGTTACTCGCGATACAAAGCCTTTCAAGGTGTACCTTGGTTCACCCGCAGTTGAGGTTGGTGACAGGCGTAAGAATAATTAAAGGAATTGTTCGATTGTTCGGATCAGCGCTGGCCCCGTATTCGCGACATTAAATTGGTCCTTGAACAGGGATCGTGCGGCCTCCCGCATCGTCGCCTTCTCGGCTTGTGTTGTGGCGAACCACCGTCGCAGCAGCGTCTCAGCGCCATCAGCTGTGTCGGGTTCGACCAAGCCCGCGCCAGCGGTGTCGATCTCGCGCCAGATATTGACCTTGTTGCTGATTAGGACGGGCGTACCGCAGCCTAAGGCTTCGGCCACGGCGATGCCAAAATTTTCCTGATGCGAGGGCAGGATGAACGCGTCGGCACCGTACAACGCACCCCATTTTGCATTACCGTATAAGGGGCCGGCCCAGTGAATACGAGCGGCCACGCCACGCCTAGCCGCCAGAGCCTCTAGTGAGGCACGCAAGCCAGCCTGGTCAGGGCCGGCGACGACCAGATCCACGCTGGGGTGGTCAGCCGCCACGCGGGCGAAGGCCTCGACGAGCAGATCGCAGCCCTTCTTGGCATGGATGCGACTCAGGAACAGCAGATAGGGGCGGGTGTCCAGAGCCGGTAGAGCGGCCCGGAAGGCCGTGTCTTGCCCGGTAGTGTGCAACGGCGGGGCGCTGGTTCCGAAGCTAATGACAGTCTCTCGATAAGGATGGCCGAAGAACTGACCTCTCGCCTCCCGCCGCTCCTCTTCGCACGTAAAAAACGCCGATCGGGCCCCGGCCAGAAGGCGGCCCTCACCGAAGAGCCAAAAGGCCTGTTTCGCCAAATGCTTTAGCGGATAGGTCCGACGAAACCACGGGTCCATCATTCCGTGAGGAAAGACGAAATAGGGCGTCTTCCCATCAGGCAGCACCCGAGAGGCGGCGAAGGGTGCATAGTTCCACAGTCCGTCCACGATCACCGTATCGTAGCTGCCGATATTGGCGCGTAACCAGGGCACTAAGTTCGGAGCGTAGCCATAATGCTCTAGCGCCCGTCGCCATGGAAGTCGCGATCCCGTTCGGGGGCGTCCCAGCGCGTGAACAGTTAACGGGAACCCCTGCAGATGATGGCTGTCCGGAGGGTCGAGAGTGACCAACTCGCGCGTCACTGATACGCCGCGTGCTTTGCAGGCCTCATCTTGACGCAGCACGCTCTCAATGGGGCCGCCGCTCGCGGGGTCGATTGATGCGACGATGTGGAGGATGTTCACGCGGCTTCCGAAATAGCGAGATGGCAGGGCAATGCTGGACCCTGAACAGGATCAAGATAGCAAGGGCCTCAGATTTTCTAGGGCGTTCCTGTTTAGATAGGATCGCCGCACCTTACGACAGCCGTTTTGCCCCATCTCACGGGCTCGTAGTGGATCAGATAGTAGGGCGTCTATCTTGTCAGCCAGGTCAGAAACATCGGATTGATCGGCGACTAGGCCATCGACTCCGTCGGTAATAATTTCGCGGGGGGCACCGAGTGAACCGCAGATCACCGGGAGCCCGTGGCTCCAGGCCTCCAGATAGACGATCCCGAACCCTTCTTTGGACGAGGGCAGGGCGAACACATCAGAACTTGCATAGGCTTGATCTAAGACTTCGTCCGCCACGCGTCCCAGAAATTGCACCCGATCTTCCAACTTCAGCGTGTGGCTGAGCGCCTCAAGATCCGGCCGTAAGGGCCCGTCCCCGACAATGGACAAGGTCGCCGGTCGGCCCCGCGCCGCCAGCTCGCCGATCGCCCGGATCAGTTGGTCGACGTGTTTGCGGTGATCGCCTGTGCCGAGGCGTGTGACGCATAGGACGTGATGGCCCGAGGTTGCGCGCCCAGACGGCGCGAAGTCGTCGATGGCGTTCGGATAGATCGTGAACCGTTCGGATGGAACGTGATATTCGCGCGCCATGATGCCAGCCGTATAGGTACTAACAGAGACGATCCTATCCACCCATTTTAAGAGGAAAGGCTCATAGGGGCGTTTTGCTCGGAGTCCATCATTCCAAACGTCATCGCCGTGGACAAACAGCGTGGTCCTCAATGACGGTCTCAACAGCTTCGCTAGCCCGGCGAGAAGAACCAGGTTGATGTGGCCGATCAACAGATGATCGCTACGGCGCGATCTAGCGAGTGTCCGTAGAATGAGTCCGGCCCGGTCTTGAGCGAAGCCGACAATGTCGACGCCGGGCTGGTGTGGGAGGTCGGATGCACGGTCATCCATCAGATGCGCGTGACAATTCTGGAGCGCGCCCTCGTCGACCAGAGCGCCGAGATTGGCGATGAGACGGCGGTTGAAATTCTGCAGCCCTCCAACTCGGCTGTAGGTGGCGAGGCCAACGAAGAGGACGGAGGGCTTCATCTGGGCTCGCAAGTCCGCCGCGCCCGTGACCAAGCAGCCGCCTCAAGGATTCCACTAACGTCCTGAGCATAGCCCCAGTCGCCGATGATCCGCCGGCTCTCGTCGCCCATGGCCGCTAGGCGCGCCGGATCCGACATGGCCTTGAACAGCGCCTCGGCGAGGGCCGGCTGGTCGCCGGCCGGGAACACGAAGCCGTTAATGCCGTCCTTGACCAGGTCGGGCCAGCAACCGACCTCGTCGCTGACGATCACTGGCAGGCTGGCGCTCATCGCCTCGTTGACCACCAGTCCCCAGGGTTCATGGCGCGACGGCAGCACGAAGAGATCGACCAAGCCGAACAGGCGACCCAGCGACTGCTGGTTCTGAAAGCCGAGGAAGACGATCGGCAGGCCCCGGACGGCCGCCTCAAGCGCCTCGGCCTGCTCTCCGGAGCCGGCGAAGGCGAGCACGGGTTTGTTGACGCCGGCCGCCAGCAGCCGCGGATAGGTTTGGCGGAACGCCTCGATCAGGTCCAGACCCCGCTTGCGCTCCATGAATTTGGACGCGAACAGTACAACCGTCGCGTCGCGATCGAAGCCGAGGGCCTCGCGCCTTGGCCCGAAGTCGGCGCGCGATTCCGCCGACAGCCGTTCAAAGAACTCGCGGTCGACGGCGTAGGGCACCAGGAAGATGCTGGCCGGATCGACGCCCTTGGCGATGTAGTAGTCGCGGTTGAGGGTGCCGATCGCCAGGAAGCCGACGCCGCGCTTTGACCACGACCGCAGGATCGCGCCCTTCACGCGCTCCTTCCAGGGGCTCCGACGATTTCCGGTCTTCTGGACCTCGTCGCGAATGAACACTTGGACGCCCTGGCGCAGCGCCCGCTCGATGACATAGGCGTAGTACGGATTAGCGAAGCCGTGGATCCAGAGGACGGTCTTGCCGGACGCCGCCAAGTGCTTGAACAGTCCCTGGCTGAAATCGAGCTTGCTGATGCGGTTCAGCGGATGGGGCGTCAGGGTCTTGGACTTGTATCCGTCCAGCAGCGGCACGTCCCACTCGACCTTGCCGCCAAAGCCGGGGTCGTAATAGGCCGCCGTGGAGAAGGACGAGCGGAAATAGACGTCGAGATCCACCCCGGGCTTGCTGGAAAGCAGGCGCATTAGGGGCGCCTGGTATTGGATCGGGTGGCTGACGAGATAAGCGACTTTAATCATCAAGCCACGATCCTTTGATCCGAAGGGCGGAAGAGTTCGGTGAGGATGGTCCCAACCAGGGCTTCGTTGCCGAAGCCCAGTTCGCGCACTCGCTTCATGCCGGCGGCGCGGATCGCATGGCTACGGGCGGGGTCGGCCAGCACTACGAGACACTTATTGACGCATTCTTCGGCGTCGGCCCAGAAGATCGCATGGCGGTCTTCGTCATAGACTTGCAGGTGCTCGCTCGTGCGTTCGGCCACCAGCAGGCCGCCAATGTACGGGATTTCGAAGGATCTCTTGGTGTGCAGTTCGCGGTTCTGGGCGGAGAGGAAGCCCAGGCAGGCATCAGCCCCGGCGATCGCGCGGCAATAGTCGCGGCCGTAGAGCGCCGCGCCTTTCCAGGCGTGGCGTAGGGCGGGCCAGTGACGCGACTTGCTCCAGCCGTCACCCCAGACCGAGACTGATATGCCATGCTGCAGAAGCGCCAGAATGATATCCTCGCGATTTTCGTGCCGCATCCAGGTGCCGATGAAGGCGATTCCGCCGCCATGCGGCCAGGTCACCATCTCGTCGTTCGACGGAGGGCGGTGTTGCACTTCGTCATAGCTACGCCAGACCTTGATCGTGCGACGAGCGCCCAGCCGCTTGAAATCGGCCAGGGTCGGGTCGCGCATGGTCACGCACAGGTCGTAGGCGGGGAGGGCGGCGACCAGGCTGTCGAACCGCCGGCCATCGCGCCCGCCGGTGGGGTCGTCCGGACTGAACAGCACAGTGCGCGGGCAGTAGCTTGTGAGCAGCTTGACGCAGTCCGGACCAAATAGCTCGCCGCTGTCGACCCACACCGCGTCGTGCGATCGGATCGCCGTCGCCTGGGATTGAAGCAGCCGCAACGCCGCGTGCTGCAGCAGACGGTAGCCGGTGCGGTAGTGCAGTCGCGAGGCCACAGGGCCGTTTAGCTTGTCGGCGAGCGCCTGATGCGGGTCGAACAGGGTGACCTGATGCCCGATACGGACCAAAGCGTCGGCGCGATGGCGTGTAGTTGCCGACGGCGACACATGTCCGATGTAGAAGATCTTCATCGTGGCGGGCTCGCAACATGCCGCCGGCCATACCTCGGTCGGATTTTGCCGCCTCGTCGCCCAGAAAAATGAGAAAACAGAAAAGTCCCGAATGGAAATATTAGGAATAACAAAAACATATTTCTAGGCATTACCAGCCATCCTGTTACGGATGCCTCCCCCATGCCAAATGTAAAGGCATATATTGCAGAAGACAAGGTGACGAGCGAGAAGGCGGGCCCAAGTATTTCACACATAAATAGTATAAAAAAAGCGATAGTGTATATGATAATTGGATATATGATCAGTCCAAACCAACCAAAGTCGACATATCCGGCAAAATATAGAGAATCAGCGACGTCAGAATAACCAGTAACAATGCCGTTCGATGCCATGAGTACCTCGGCATTCTCAACATCAACTTTATTTGGAAATAAAGCTCTAGGTATGGTCCATATCAGGCTGTTAACTAAATACTGACCATTCAAGTATTTCCAATCGTGGTTTGCCTTCTGCATCGAGGCGGACAGGCTGGCGGCCAATAGGGGGCGCGTGGAAAGGTTTAGCGCGGTTCGCCGCGCCTGTTGTGCCCGTACGTTTGTATCTTTCAGCGCTGTTGCGCTGCCGATGGCGACGTTCAGACCGGAGACTTCGGTGCCTGTGCGGGTGTCATAGCGCATGTTTCGCGCCATATTGCTCGCCAACATCGCATTATAGTATATTGGCACGCCGATCGCGGTAATAATAATCAAAGTCTTGAATCGTGGCAAGCGTCCAGAAATAAATGTAATCCAAACAAAATGCATGACGGCGAAAAATATCAAACCAGTTCTACCTTTACTAAAGTAAATAAAAAGCGTCAGTATCAAAGATACCGCAATAGCTAATGATTTAATTGATAGCAGCTCAGTTTTGAAATTGAAGCGAGAAAGTGCAAGGCTATTCAATGCTATTTGAGATCCCAATGCCATCTCTAGGAATGGTATATAAAACTCTACTTCCCCGACATTTTGCCCAGAAATACCGAATTTTCGCTGGCCGATAATGCCAGATGATATGAGAAATAGGTCCAGTAGTGATAAAATTATGAGAAAAATAACGGGAATGTAAGTTGGCGTTAGTCGGAGGCTTTTAATTGAAAGGGCGACGCGCATCTCCATTCTCGACAGGATGGGGGAGATGCTAAGGCAACCAAGAGACAATGCAAAAATGCTGGCGTATAAAACCCCAAATGCATATTGCCCTGCGTTAATTGATATTAATTGAAGAGTATAATCTATACTATAATCAAGTGTAAAAAAATGTATTATTATAGATATAAGCCACCCAAATGAAAGTGAAAGCGATAGAAAAAGCGATCCTGTTTTTAGAAGGGAAACGCAAAACATGCCGACTTTTATAAGATGATAGAGCAAATATACGTCAATGACGGCTGATACCGTAGCTGCGATGGTATTTGCATTTGAATTGTTTAAAGCTGCCGCCAGGGCCCAGAAAAATGCCGACACCAACAAGCCGAATATTATCGAGTTTGAAATAGAGATCTTGATGTCTTTGGGTGGTGTATTGTGGGTCACGTAATGCATGGTGTCTCATCGCTCAAGCGCTCGGCAGCCCGCGCGCTATTCGTGGATTTTCTTTCGAGTATTTGCTTGTATAGGCTGATCATCTGGTCTCCATAGGCCCCCCAACCTCTCAGCGTCGTCATCCTCATTCTGGCGGCACGAGCCATGCGGCCTTGAAGGTTGGGATCATCGGCAAGGCGTTGCAGTCGGTCGGCGAAGGTGTCGGCGTCTCGTGCCCGCAGGATGAAACCTTCTTCACCGTCGGTGAAGAGGTCTGTCGCGCCGGTGTTCTCAGAAGCGACAACTGGGCAGCCGCAGGCAAGAGCTTCGCCCATTACCAAGGCAAGGCCCTCCTCCACGCTTGGCAGCACCATGACGTGGCTACGGCTCATGATGTCCTTCAAGTTCGCACTAGAGAGGTGACCCACGAAGCGAACGCCGTCCGGCGCCAGACGGGTGATGAGGGGTGTCTCCGAGGTAGGGGATCCTACAATTGTCAGGCGTTTGCGCGGATGGCGCAGGAGCTCGAAAGCGGAGAATAGGTCAGGAACTCCCTTACGTAGCGATATTCCACCGACGAACAATACTTCGAAACTGTCTTTCGGCGGCCCGCCAGACGGGAAGAAGGCGTCGATATTGGAGCCGTATGGCACCTTGTGAACCTTGTCCGGCGACACGCCCTCGGCGATGAAGGAGCGGCGGACGAATTCAGATGGCACGGTGATCGCGTCAGCCGCCTCGTATTCCGCCAATTCACGACGAATCTTTTTCGCACTGAACATCGGGGCAGGTGCGCCAAAACGAGCGGCTTCCTGTTCCAGGATACGCTTTTGGAACAGGATGTGGGTAGAGCCGCGATCACATATATAGACGCCGCCGCGGCGCTTCACAGAAAGGCCTGTTCTCAGGCCGGACCCCGACAGGGCCATATAGATGTCGGCATCGCGGGCCCAGCGGCGCGCGTAGCGGTCGAGCGCCATAGCTCGAAAGTCGTCGAGGACTAGATTGGCGCGTTCATGCGCCAAACCGATCCGTCCAAGCCCAAAGCGTATCAGCGTGACAAATGGAAACGTTTTCACCAACTTGCGGGGGACGTTTTCACGTTGGACCTGAGCCCAAGGGAAGCCAGAAACGATCGCCGACAGGTGGCCGGCTGCGTGCAGTTCCCGGGCCAAGGCGAAAGTGTGAAACCTTCCTGGCGTTGTCAGCACCACTTTCATATCTTCGCCTCCTCGCAGCCAAGCGCGCTTCGCGAGGCCGCGACTAGGCGCGTAGCGAGTAACACCGTTCCTACACGACCTCGAAGGCTGAGCATGAACAGAATCCACCGGAGATATGGTTGGCAAAACACCACGAACCGATCGCCGTTGCGATCGACGGCCTGCAGATAGGTACGTCGCCGGTGCGCAGTTGGTGCTTGAGTCCGACCCACCGATGCTGAGCGTCGTAGCCGATAGTGGCATAGAGTCGTAGCAGGACCTGG